>URLU01000276.1 GCA_900548765.1 uncultured Lachnobacterium sp. | reverse complement strand
TGATTTTCTTATGGATCATAGTTGTAAAAGCTGTAGAGTTTGGCGCAATAATCAAGCTTGCAATGCAGTTTGATCTGATAAGAAGAGGCACTAAGGAAATCGCAAACGGCAACACCAGTTATGAGATAGACAGTCAGACACTTTATCCTGTACTTAAGAGTCATGCAGATGACATAAACAGCATAAAGGATGGCATAAGTCTTGCAGTAGACCAGCGCATGAAGAGTGAGCGCATGAAAACCGAGCTGATTACAAATGTGTCCCATGATATAAAGACACCCCTTACATCTATCATCAACTATGTTGATTTGATTAAAAAGGAAGATATACAGGATGCAAAAATGAAGGAGTACGTGGATGTCTTAGACAGACAGTCAATAAGACTCAAGAAGCTTTTGGAGGATTTGCTGGAAGCATCCAAAGCATCCACAGGCAATCTGGACGTAAACCTTGAGAAAATGGATGTAGCAATTCTGTTAAACCAGCTGGTAGGCGAATATACAGAAAAGCTTGCAGACAGGAGCTTGTCGCTGGTCATGGATACACATGGATTTGAGCAGGTATATATCATGGCAGATGGCAGACATATATGGAGAGTATTTGATAATCTGCTCAACAATATCTGTAAATATGCAATGGAGGGAACCAGGGTATATATTGATATAATCTCCCAGCCTTCACAGGGCAAGGCAGAGCCAGAAAGCATGGCGGGTTCAGAAGCTATATCAGGGCATAGGAGCAGCGCAGCCTTCGTAGCTTCAAAGCATACAACAGGAGAAAATACAGTTGGCTCAGGCCAGCCGCAAGAAGACTGTGACAAGGATGCAGCACATGTGAGCATCGTGTTCAAGAATATATCAGCTACCCAGCTTAATATATCAAGCGATGAGCTCATGGAGAGATTTGTCAGAGGAGACAGCTCCAGAAATACAGAAGGAAGCGGACTAGGCCTGTCAATAGCCCAGAGCCTTATGAAGATAATGGGTGGAGATATGAGTCTTGAGGTGGATGGAGACTTGTTTAAGGCAATACTAAGAATATAAATGTTTTAGAATATAATTATTTGAGTGATATTTGGGATGATAAAATGCGTTTTTATCATCCCATTTTACTATTGTTGTATATTATTATGATGGTGGAAAATCAGAATTAATAGCCCCATTATTTATATTAGAAAATGGTTTATACATTCAAAGACATAAATGACCACGGATGATTGATGAACCTATGGAGTATGCACGCTTAGTGTTGGATGGAGAAATGCAGGCTTGAGTGGATGCAGAAGATAGTTTAGAAGTGTGATAAATCAATCGTGAAAACTTTAGATGAATTAAAGATGATTATGTGGTAGAATTCCCCATATGGTAGCCTTGTTCAAGAAACTATCAAATCGAAGTTTGAGAGGATAAGGGCAATGGAATTTAAGTTGATTTCCATAGCAAGCATAATCGCTTTTTATGGTTGCTATTTTGTGAAAATGTTTCATCAAAAAAAGCAGGGAATACAGACAGACCAAATCGGAAAGAACAAAGTTGGTTTTGTGAAATTCGTGGAAATTACCATGAAGATTGCGGCTATTCTTGTTTTTATAGCGGGGCTTTCCAGTATTTTTTTTGAAACGGAGCATAACCCTGTTTCCGTTCGGATTTTTGGAGCGATACTGAGTGTTGCGGGAACGGCTATATTTATCGTTGCGGTATGGACGATGCGTGACAGTTGGCGAGCAGGAGTGTCCAAAACCGATAAAACGGAGCTTGTGACAAACGGCATTTATCAAATCAGCCGCAATCCCGCCTTTCTGGGATTTGACCTTTTATATATTGGCACACTATTGATGTTTTTTAACTGGATTTTGTGCTTCCTAACGGTATTTGCGGTCATCATGTACCATTTGCAGATTGTTAATGTCGAAGAAGATTTTTTATTTGCCACATTTGGAAATGAGTATCTGCAATATAAGAAGAAAGTTTGTCGCTATATTGGCAGAAAGCGATAACTTC
>URLU01000275.1 GCA_900548765.1 uncultured Lachnobacterium sp. | reverse complement strand
GCATGTGCTGCTGTAGGACAGGGACGTCTGATGATGACCTACCAGAAGCTTTTTAGCGAGTATAACCAGACCTCAGGTCAGGTGCTTATGACCAAGAACACGATGATTAACCCAGTGTCCAGAGAAAATGCTACAAATACTTTTGAAGAGCTCTTTAAATTAGGGGTTGTTCCTATAGTAAATGAAAATGATACAGTAAGTACATACGAGATGCAGTTTGGTGACAATGACACACTTTCTGCTCTGGTATCAAACCTTGTAAATGCAGACCTTCTGGTGCTGCTTTCAGACATTGATGGCTTGTACACAGATGACCCACATACTAATCCGGAGGCTGAGCTTATAAAAGATGTCCAGGAAATAGATGATTCTATCTTTGGAATGGCAAAGGACAGCACAGGAAGTAGCGTGGGAACTGGCGGCATGGCAACCAAGCTTACCGCTGCAAAGATAGCAACCAATTCCGGTGCAGATATGATAATAGCAAATGCAAATGATTTTTCTGTATTATATAAGATATTGGAGGATGATTTTGTAGGAACCAAATTCCACGCACAGAGGGAGCCTAATTTTGTGCTGGAAAATTATATTATGGAGACAATTGGATGATGACAGACGAAAAAATCAACAGAATAAATGAATTATATAGGAAGTCACAGGCCGAGGGACTTACAGAGGATGAGAAGAAGGAGCAGGCAATACTCAGAAAAGAGTTTGTAGCCAGTGTAAAGAGTAATTTGAAAAGCCAGCTCAACAATATAGATATGGTAAACGAAGATGGTTCAATAGAAAATCTTGGTGAAAAATATGGTAAAAAAGGAATCACTTCGTAAAGAGGTAAAGCAGAAGAGAAAATTATTATCAGGTGCTTATGTGGCAGAAAACAGCAGGATTATATGCGACAGGCTGTCTGAATTTTCACAGGCTCACAATTCAGGACTTGATATTGCTGGATACGATACATATCTGCTATATGCATCAGCAAATAATGAGGTGGATTTAAGTTATTTTATAGACAGGGCCAGGAAGCTTGGAAAAACTATTGCCTTTCCAAGAGTCCATAAATCTGGTGAAAATGATATGGATTTTTATATAATAGACTCTGTTAAAGATTTATCAGAGGGAAATTTTCATATTATGGAACCGGTTGAAGGCTGCAGGCTTATCAGCCCAACGAATAAGACAATTTGTCTGGTTCCGGGGCTTGTTTTCTCGGAAAAGGGAAACAGAATAGGCTATGGCAGAGGCTTTTATGATAATTATTTTAACAGATACAGGAATATAACCAAAATAGGAATAGCATTTGATTTTCAAATCTATCAGGACTGGGAAGCATATTCATCAGATGTTTCCATGGATGCGCTTATTACTGAGAAAAGAGAGGTCTTCATCAATGACAAACTTAGAAGAAATATGTAGTGTGGCACACGATTCAAGAATAAAGGTGGGCACACTGGACACAGACTTAAAAAACACAGTTTTGAACCAGTGCGCAGACAGCCTTATCAAGCACGCAGACAAGATATTAAAGGCAAATGAGCTTGATGTGGAGAACGCCAGACAAAAGCTTATGGCGGAAGCTATGATTGACAGACTTACCCTGGACAAAGACAGAATAGAGGGCATGGCTGATGGTCTGCGCCAGATTGCAAAGTTAAATGACCCAATTGGTGAAGTGATAAGCATGTCCAAAAGACCTAACGGACTTATTATTGGTAAAAAGCGCGTACCAATCGGTGTTATAGGCATAATTTTTGAGGCAAGGCCGAATGTTACTACAGATGCCTTCGGACTATGCTTTAAGACTGGAAACTGCGTGATACTAAAGGGTGGAAGTGACGCAATTAATTCTAATATTGCCATTGTGTCAGTCCTCAAAAAAGTTCTCAAGAAGAATGATATTCCTGCCGGAGCCTTAAACCTTATTGAGAGCACAGACAGGGAGACTACCAATGAGTTCATGAAGATGAACAGATATGTAGACCTTCTGATTCCAAGAGGCGGTGCAGGGCTTATCCAGAATGTAGTTATGA
>URLU01000274.1 GCA_900548765.1 uncultured Lachnobacterium sp. | reverse complement strand
TGACTCTATGCCTTTTTCAGGGCTTATGGTAACTACCTCGCCAGGCTTTACATCCCTGACAAACTCTGCGCCGATCGTATCAAGAGCACAGGTCTCTGATGTGACAATATAAGCATTATCGCGCTTTCCGATACAGAGAGGCTTAAATCCAAATGGGTCTCTCGCTGCTATGAGCTTTCTAGGGCTGGCTACCACAAGGGCATAGGCTCCCTTGAGCTTCATGCAGGCTCTTCTCACAGCTTCCTCTGCTGTCTTTGAATTGAGACGCTCTCTCGCTATATGGTAAGCGATAACCTCAGAATCAATGGTTGTCTGGAAAATAGCTCCTGTATACTCAAGCTCATGGCGCAGCTCTGAGGCATTGATCAGATTACCATTATGAGCCATGGCAAGTGTACCCTTTACATAGTTAAGTACCAGTGGCTGTGCGTTCTCTCTTGTCGAAGAACCTGCTGTGGAATATCTCACATGTCCGACTCCGATGTCTCCCTTCATAGGCTCCAGAGTATCTGGGGTAAAGACCTCATTTACCAGTCCCATGCCCTTATAGGATGTGACCTTGCCCTTGGGTCCATTCGTCTCACTTACCGCAATACCGCAGCTCTCCTGTCCTCTGTGCTGCAGGGCAAACAAACCATAGTATATGCTTGATGCTACATCTCCCCCATCAAAATCATACATGCCGAAGACTCCACACTCCTCATGAAGCTCGTCATTGTCATAATAACTATTGTAAATCTCATTCTGGCTCATATTTTTTGTCCTATATAGATTATATTTTATATGTACTGTCAGCCACGGCTGCTATGCACATTTACTTATCTGCAAAGCTTCGTTCTGTATCAGTTTAATTATCTGCTGAATTTTGTACCTGTGAGAAGCTCATATGCCTCTTTGTACTTATCTACAGTCTTTGTGACAACTTCCTCCGGAAGAAGGAAATCGTTGTCTGGGTTAGCCTTAAGCCAGTCTCTGACATACTGCTTGTCAAATGAAGGCTGTCCCTGTCCTGGCTTATATCCCTCTAATGGCCAGAAACGTGAGCTGTCTGGTGTGAGCATCTCATCTCCAAGAACTACCTCACCATTCTCATCAAGACCAAACTCAAACTTTGTATCTGCAATAATGATTCCCTTGCTTAAAGCATACTCTGCACACTTCTTGTAAAGTGCAATAGTGTAGTCGCGAATCTTCTCTGCATACTCTCTGCCCTTTTCAGGATAAATCTTCTCAAGTACCTTTACTGACTGCTCAAAAGAGATATTCTCGTCATGGTTACCAAGGTCAGCCTTGGTAGATGGTGTATAAATTGGCTCAGGCAGCTTATCAGACTCCACAAGTCCCTCTGGAAGCTTAATTCCGCAAACTGTTCCGTTCTCCTTGTAGCTTGCCCAGCCACTTCCTGTAATGTATCCACGAACGATGCACTCAATTGGAAGCATCTCGAGCTTCTTGCACATCATACTGTTTCCATCAAATCTCTCCTGCTGAAAAAATTCAGGCATGTCCTTTGTATCAACTGAAAGCATATGGTTAGAAACGACATCCTTTGTGAATTCAAACCAGAATTTTGACATCTGGGTAAGGATTGCACCCTTGTCTGTAATTTTATTTTTTAAGATATTATCAAATGCTGATATACGGTCTGTAGCTACGATGATTAAGCTCTCTCCGTTATCATATACCTCTCTGACTTTTCCTTCTTTGAATGGTTTAAATTCCTGCATGACTTTCCTCCATCTTATGCGTAAATTTACTTTTTATGGTGAAATAACACCTGTTATCTGTCCGTAACATACATTCCTGATACAGGAAGCTATAATGTTACGAGGAAATTATATAACAGTGCGTTTTCATAAGTCAATGTGTTTATAAGTATATTTATATATTTAATCATGCTTATAAGCAAAGCTTATAAAAAGCGGGTAGCCCTTCATCATTGAAAAGCTAAACCCGCCTTATAGGTGCATTATGCCAATGCGATTTTATTTTATAATAAGTGACTTTCCTGTCATTTCCTTTGGCTGCTCAAGTCCCATAAGCTCAAGAAGTGTTGGTGCGATATCTGCAAGACATCCACCCTCACGAAG
>URLU01000273.1 GCA_900548765.1 uncultured Lachnobacterium sp. | reverse complement strand
CTGAACAACAAGGATTCTGAGCATGTTCCAATGTTCGCTGAGCAGCTTTATGATCTGGCTATGATTTCAAACCAGCCACTGTCTGTTGAGCAGATGACTAAGTTTGTTAAGAGAAGTAATGATATTATGATGCTGCTTACAAAATAAATGTGATATAGGCTTAACAAATTCCGAAGTTATGGGTTTGTGAGAGTCGCCTGCAAGAATTGGCATATACACCACTTGCAGACGCGCTCTCGCTCTGGTCGGAACGTAGCGGTACTAAATTCGTGTCAGCCTTACGCTGTCACTCATTAAGTGCCAACGTTCCTTTAAGGTCTGCAAATGGTGCATATGCCGATTCTTGCTGACTTTCTCATAACCTATGTATTTTGTTTCCAATATTTTCACATATTACAAGGAGATTTTATTTTGATTAAAACCTTTACCATTAATTCTGGGCAAAAACCTACACCTGAACAATTACAAGAGGTTGAAAATGCAAAGAAATATCCAATTGAATTTGATGAGGATTGTGAGGAACTATCGCCGGCTATGGTAAAAGCTTTTAAAGCCTCTGTGGTTCATAGGAATCGTAAGAAAAATGCGTAAAATGTAAAACAGCAGGTGTTGCTTCTCTCACCTGCTGTTTCTGTATTATTACAATTTCGCATCCATAAGCTGACAATTATCTAAGTGTTCCATCATCATTAAAATGTTTTTTCAATGCTCTCTCTGTCGAAAAAATCGCTACAATCATAATAAAACATTGAATTGTAACAAGAATCACACTTGCAATTCCAATGGTATTCTCATCACTATGGTATAAGGGAATATGTATCAAAGCAGATGGTATAATCATTACCCATCCTATCTTCCACCAAAGTTTTCCGCAATAGTCGTGGGCAAATTTCCATGTATCCATGTTTTTCATTGACCGAGTTGTTCTGTAACCCAACATACCATTTATACTCTTTGGACAATGTTTCCACATCATTCTTCCTACAATAATCATAACAATGGGAATCAACACATCACATATTAACATGAACCACCAAAATTCCATAGCATTTACCTCCACGAGTTTCACTCCCTATCTCTGTATTATAACACATTTTCTTGTGATGTCATTATATTGTCCAACGTCTAATCAGTCCCATTTTCTTTATTCAATACAGAGAACCTGCCACTGGCAGCTTTTCTTGCATACTTTGGCATTAAAACTGCCTCATCAAATTAACCATCTCGATTGCAGATAGGGCACAGTCATATCCTTTATTTCCTGCCTTGCTGCCTGCACGTGCAATTGCCTGCTCTATATTCTCAGTTGTAATAACTCCGAATAATACTGGAATTCCTGTTGCAAGTTCTACCTGTGCGATTCCTTTCGCCGATTCGTTACACACCAAATCATAGTGCGATGTGTCCCCACGGATGACAGCGCCTACGCAGATAACTGCATCATACCTTCCTGACTTTGCCATCTTCTGTGCAGTCAATGGAATTTCGAATGCTCCCGGTACCCACGCTGCCGTAATATTCTCTTCTTCCACTCCATGTCTTACCAGTCCGTCAACTGCACCTCCTAATAATTTATTTACAATAATCTCATTAAATCTTGCAGCTACGATACCGACTTTCATTCCCTCTGGTGCTACTACTTTTCCTTCTACTACATTAATCTGTCTCATGCTCTCTTCCTCCTGATATTTTATTCATTCTTTTTATAAATTTCTGCTACAGATTACCCTGTAGCAGCACTGCTCTCGCAATCCCTTATCTACCATAAATCTATCTCTTTGAAAATATGTCCCATCTTTTCCTGTTTTGTTTTCATATATTTCAGATCATACTTCTGTGGTGGAATCTCCAATGGTACTCTCTCGTTGATTTTCAGCCCAAAACCGCCAAGTCCATAGACCTTATCTGGATTGTTAGTAAGTAATCTCAATGATTTTACTCCAATGTCTGATAATATCTGCGCCCCAATCCAGTACTCTCTGAGATCCGGTGCGAATCCCAATCTTACATTAGCATCCACCGTATCGTATCCCTGTTCCTGAAGTGCATATGCTTTGATTTTATTAATGAGACCTATACCTCTTCCCTCCTGTCTCATATAAAGAATAATCCCTCTTCCTTCCGTTTCCACCTGACGCATCGCCGTCTGAAGCTG
>URLU01000272.1 GCA_900548765.1 uncultured Lachnobacterium sp. | reverse complement strand
TGGTATACATTTAATCGTAAGCTAACTTTTTTATCCTTAATATAATCCAATAAAAACTTACCTATGCCACATGACTGCATTTCATCAGAGACAAATATACCTTCGATATATTCATCATTTAGACCTACAAATCCTTGTATCATCTTATCTACTTCAAACACATAGACTTCAGATTGTGACATCATTTTTTTTACTAGTTCATAATTACTCTTCCAGTATTGCTTGGAAATAAAATTATGCGATTTTAAATTTGTCTCTAACCATATGTCAGCAACTCTATCTATGTCTATGTTCAACAACTTTCTAATCATAACAAATATTCTCCTCAATTATAAAAGCATTCATTTCCATAGAAAAATCGTTATTCTTATTGCGGACTCTCTGCTGCTTGATGATATCCGACTCAATACCAAGGTATTTCTTCTGAAGCACCTTTGTGGTCAAATCCATTTGCAACTAACTGTTGTGCTATAATATTTTCGAAATGTGCTCCATTATTAACTTCCCCATTATTATTTATTAACTCGATTTTAGTTTCTGCTGGAATAATATCATATATTGATTTCAATTTTAATTTTTGTAACAATTTCTGGACAATAGAATACATTGTCTGCCCCGTTTTTATTTTTCACTACAGCCCCCTGCCACCGGTAGCTTCTCCTGCATGCTCTAGCAAAAAAAGACATCTGCCACGCCATCACGCACACAGATGCCTTTCCCATATCTTCTTATTTATAGCTGCTTACATTATTACTATCCACTTTCTCAAATGGAACCCACACATACAGTCCATCATCAGCTGCACCCTCTATATCCTGCACAGACTGACCACTTATAAGCTTAAGTGCTGCATCAATTGCAGCCTTGCCCTGACCGCTGCCTGACTGATATACGGTGAATGCCATATCGCCATTTTCAATTGCAGTACATCCATCCGCAGTAGCATCTACGCCCAATATAGGCAGGCTGTTCAAGTCAATACCAGCATTCTTACACGCTTCTATTACTCCAAGTGCCATTCCGTCATTGTTACAAATCACGCAATCTGCTTTTGAGCCTGTCTTCAGGAATAGTTCAAACATTTCTCCTGCTGTATCGCCATCCCAGTTCGCATAATCTTCAAATACATAGTTGATTTTCTTGCCGCTTGCCTCCAAGGTTTTCTTCACACCTCTGGTTCTTCCTTCTGTAGCAGAATGTCCCCTTGGTCCTTTAAAAATCACTACATTTATCTCATCCTTGTCAGCAAACTTATCCAGCACATATTCAGCCTGATACTGACCTGCCACGCTCTCATCTGAACCAACATATATGTACTGTCCCTCAGATAACTGTTTTTCATTCGGACAGCTATTGAAAAATACAATTGGTATATCTCCCGCATTTGCCTTTAGTTCTACCACAGTATCAGACGATACCGGGCCACAGAGGATAGCGTCATAGCCCTCTGCTGCTGCTTTTTTAATATGCTCCACCTGATTTTCAATATTATCTTCCGCATCAAAAATATCAAGCTGTACTCCCTGAGCATCAGCCTCCTGCTGGGCTGCGTCTACCAGCGTCTGTCTGAAATCATCCATTGCATTTACGCTGAGCAGTATTTTTACATTACTGCTGCCTGCACTTGTGGTCTGACTGCCACAGCCTGTAGCCAGGAATACTCCAAATAGCAATATGCTTAACACGTATGCCAGCTTCTTTTTCATTTTAGTATCCCTCCTTTTCAACCTTAAATGCATCCACCTGATTTGCCAGCTCCTTAGCAGAAGTGGTAAGTTTCCTGGCGTCGCTTGCTACTGTCTCACTATTTCCTGTGATACTGTTAGCATGCTCTACCATGTTATCAGATGTAGCCAGTATTTCCTCTGAGCTGGCTGCCTGTTCCTCTGAAATAGCAGCTACATTGTTTGCTACTTCATCTACCTTTTCTACTTTTTCAATCATCTGACGCACCAGAGTGCTTACCTCATCAATATTGTCAAATATGACATCAAAGGTCTTTAAGGCGTCACCGACTAATTCGCTGCTGCTGTTGATATTTTCCACGCTGTCATCCGCCTGCAATACAGCATCCTTTACCAGTACATTTATCTCTGATATAAGTTTTTCGATATTTTGTACTGACTCTGCACTGTTCTTTGCAAGCTGGCCTATCTCAGTAGCTACAACAGCAAAGCCCTTGCCGGCTTCCCCTGC
>URLU01000271.1 GCA_900548765.1 uncultured Lachnobacterium sp. | reverse complement strand
CAGCAGGCATGGGCAGGGCAGCAGCAAGCCAGACCACAGCAGCAGGCATGGGCAGGGCAGCAGCAAGCCAGACCACAGCAGCAGGCATGGGCAGTGCAGCAGCAAGCCAAACCACAGCAGCAGGCATGGGCAGGACAGCAAAATGCCAGACCACAGCAGCAGGTATGGACAGGACAGCAAAATGCAGGGCAGCCACAGGGAATGTGGGTACAACAGGAACTCGACCTGCAGCAGATGGATCCACAGGAACGCATGAGAAGGAAGAAGGCTGAACTACAGGAGAAGTACAAGACCACACATACAGGTCAGACAACCGCTGTGAACCTGCAGAAGAACAATAGCATTGTAGACAGAGCTAAGCTCAACAATGCAAAGCTTGCTGAGGATGAGACACTAAAAGAAATCGAAGTCCTTCATGGACACAAGGAGACACATGCATCTGAGAAGGTTCAGCATGATGCAGCCTGTCAGGCCTTAAAGCATGATGATAACGCAGTCCTTGCGGAGGAGAGCCTGCTTGGCTCTATAGATGATTTGATGGCTAAGGGCTATAGTGGTGATTTGAGTTTTGACAGAGATTTTATTGGTGAAGCTATGGATATGATAGCTTCATTTACAGTGCCGGACACAGTACCGGATATGGTTCCGGACGCAATGGCAAAATATCAGAATGCATAATTACAATTGTTACAGGGAGATGATGGTCATGGACAGGACTCCAAAATCAGGAGAGTTTTACAGACATTTTAAAAATAAATTGTATCAGGTAGTTGGTGTGGCAATCCACTCAGAGACTAAGGAAAAGCTTGTGATTTATAGGGCGTTATACGGGACTTTTGAGATGTATGCCAGACCGCTTGATATGTTTGTCAGCGAGGTAGACCATGTTAAATACCCGGAGGTGGCACAGAAGTACCGTTTTGAGCATGTGAAGATATTGGAGAACGGGGAAGTTGTGTCGCTTGAGGAGAATGCGGCAGAATATGTGAAGACACATACAGATGTGAATGTTCCTGAAGATACCATTACAATGGCAGATGAGGCTTTAGATACAATATCTGATACAGAGGCATTTTCCAGCTGTGAAACGCTGGACAATTCACATGTCACAAGCAGTATTTATGCAGATAAACAAAACACAGCTTCAATGAATGAATTGCATGATGTGTCAGACCACCAGGGCGTAAATCCTAAGCTTATGGAGTTCCTTGACGCAGAAACTATGGAAGAAAAATACAATGTGCTCGTATCAATGCGAGACGACATTACAGACCGCCTCATAGATGATATGGCGGTAGTCGTGGATGTGGTAGTGCCAGAGGGCGACCTTATGACAAGATATGATGATTTAAAATTTGCCATAAGGACACGCCAGCGCTATGAATTTTCAAACCGCTTAAGATAATGCCAGATTGCTGTTATGGTATTTGCGCGATTCAGTGACATCCTCTCCAAACCATTCCGGAGGAATGAAGCTGTTTGCTGCATCAAGAGAATCAAATTCAACTTCGACAATAATAAGAGGTGCCAGATCACCTTCAAAAATATCAAGCTCCGCTGTCAGCTTTCCGTCTAAGGGAATCAGATAGCGGGATTTTTCTATTAGGCGTCCATCTATTTTAGGAAGCATATGCTCGTAGCCTTCTTGTGTCAGAGGCAGATTATACTCCTCTCTTGCCATAAGCCCCTTGCCCTTGTAGGTCAGGTAATATTCATCATCGGATTTTCTGATTCTTACTACGGGATTGGTGCAGATATAACCCTGGGCGATTTTTTTACATTGATATTGAGACAGGTTTTCCGGAAGGCGCCTGATTAAATATTTACGCTCTATTTCCATTGGTTTCATTGCAAAATACATCCTTTCTGTATATTATATGAATATGTGAGTTTTCTGCTCGAATGCCAATGAAGGTATTGAGTGAAAACGTGTTAGATATAGTATAGCAGAAAAAGGAGAACAGGATGAGTAAAATAGGAATTTTTATGGCAGATGGCTGTGAGGAAATAGAAGGACTCACGGTAGTAGATATTGTGAGAAGAGCAGGAATGGAAATCGAGACAATATCCATAACAGATAAGGCTGAGGTCACAAGCTCTCATAAGGTGACTTTTAAGGCTGACACAACAAAGGCAGATGCTGATTTTGACAGCTATGATGGAATTGTGCTTCCGGGCGGAATGCCAGGCACACTAAATCTCGGGGCTGATGA
>URLU01000270.1 GCA_900548765.1 uncultured Lachnobacterium sp. | reverse complement strand
CATACAATTGCAAAGGTTGAGCTCACAGAGGAGATAATAGATGAGCTTCTTAAGACAGGGAAGACCAAGAAAAAAGTGCCTGGCTTTACCTCAAAAGCTGGAAATGTATTTGATTCCTGCCTCAAGTATGATGCTGAGACCAATACAATAAGCTTTGATTTCGACAATCCGGGCGAGAAAGCAGGAGACAGCGCAGGGGCAGGAGTGCTTGATTTTGCTTCGATGGATGAGTCTGCGACCGCAGATATAAACGCGGAGATTGAGGCACTGCATGAGAATGAAGAAACAGCAAATAATGAAGCTGAGACTATACATGATAATGTTGCAGCTGCCACAAATAATGAAGCTGAGACTGTACATGATAATGTTGCAGCTGCCACAAATCATGAAGCTGAGACTGCGCATGAGAATGACACAACAGCCACATATGCAGAAAACGATAATGCTGAATAATTCAAAGCTTTCACAAGGAAGTCTGGACTAGGCTGTCATGTATCCGGAAAAGCTGTCATGGATAGTTTTTCTGAATAAAAATAAAAGAAAAGTATACACGTATGCAAGGAGAAAAAATGGAAAACGCAAAAATTAAAAATCTCTACAATTTAGAGGAAACAATAGCAAAGGATTATTTATCACAGTTCGAGTATCCATGGGAGGCACTTGAAGGACTCAGTGATTACATAAAAAAGCTGGGAGCTGCTCTTGACCCTGATAAATATGAAATGCAGGGAGAGGACATATGGGTAGCCAAAAGTGCCAAGGTATTTCCAAGCGCATACTTAAACGGACCTCTTATCATAGATGAGGATGCAGAGGTGAGACACTGTGCATTTATCAGAGGAAGCGCAATCGTGGGAAAGGGCTCTGTAGTAGGAAACTCAACAGAGCTTAAAAACGTCATAATTTTTAATTCGGTTCAGGTGCCGCATTATAACTATGTTGGTGACTCAATTCTTGGCTACAAGTCCCACATGGGTGCTGGTTCAATCACATCAAATGTGAAGTCGGACAAGACTCTGGTTGTGGTTAAGGACTGCTATGATACCAAAGAGGAGCTTGCAACAGGACGCAAGAAGTTTGGAGCCATGCTGGGAGACCATGTGGAGGTGGGTTGTAACTCAGTCTTAAATCCTGGCACAGTAATTGGCAGAAACTCAAATATTTATCCATTATCAAGGGTAAGAGGCGTAGTTCCGGCAAATTCTATCTTTAAGGATAAGGACAACGTGGTACAAAAACAGTAAAAAAACACGAAAATTGAATATAAACACTGGACTTATTATTAAAAATATGTAAAAATGCAAAAGGAATGTTAAAGCAGTAACAATGTTTTAATATAAGACAATTTATAAGTGAAAGGAGTCTTAAAATGATTTACACTAAGGAAGTAGAAAACATGTGTCCTGTAGCTAAGGGCGCAAAACATGAGCCAGCTCCTATCCCAGAAGAAGGAAAATGGGTTCATTCCAAAAAAATTGAGGATATTTCAGGTTTTACTCATGGAGTAGGCTGGTGTGCACCACAGCAGGGTGCTTGTAAGCTTTCCCTCAACGTAAAAAACGGAATTATCGAAGAGGCACTTGTCGAGACAATTGGATGTTCAGGTATGACACATTCAGCAGCTATGGCTGCAGAAATCTTACAGGGAAAGACAATTCTCGAGGCTTTAAATACAGACTTAGTATGTGATGCTATTAACACAGCTATGAGAGAGCTTTTCTTACAGATTGTATACGGACGTACACAGTCTGCATTCTCAGATGATGGACTTGCAATCGGTGCTGGTCTTGAAGACTTAGGAAAGGGACTTCGTTCTCAGGTTGGTACAATGTATGCAACAAAGGAGAAGGGTGTTCGTTACCTTGAGATGGCTGAGGGATATGTAACAGGAATCGCTCTTGATGAGAACAATGAAGTAATCGGATACCAGTTCGTTTCTCTTGGAAAGATGACTGACTTTATCAAGAAGGGTGATGATCCTAACACAGCTTGGGAGAAAGCAAAAGGTCAGTATGGCCGTGTTGCTGACGCTGCTAAGATTATCGATCCAAGACAGGAATAGTCAGTAATATTTAAGAGAAAGGAGAATACATAAAAATGGCTTTATTTGAATCATATGAAAGAAGAATTGACCAGATTAATGCTGTATTAAACAGCTATGGTATCAGCTCAATTGAAGAAGCTGAGAAAATCACAAAGGATGCTGGACTTGACGTATACGAGCAGGTTAAGAAAATC
>URLU01000269.1 GCA_900548765.1 uncultured Lachnobacterium sp. | reverse complement strand
CGTCCGTGAATGGGGCAAGGTGTCAGCCAAGAGCGTACTGCCACAGCATTAAAATACAATATGTTCAAAAAAACAAGGGGCTGCAACCGCAGTCCCTTTTCTATACCAAAGTATGCAATAAAAGCTGCCGGTGGCAGGTTTTGTGTATGCCAATGCATGCAAGAGATGCTGCCAGTTGCAGGTTCTCTGGATGCCTAAACATCAACTATATCTGTATCTGACAGTTTATCAATAATCAGGTATCAATTCTCACATTCATCCATGCGAGCAAATCAGCATATATCTGCTCTTTTCCGATTTCATTTAATATCTCATGCCTGCATCCATCATAAAGCTTGTAGGTCAGATCTTCTTTTCCAGAAGCCTTAAACATCTCTACCACCTTCATGACCCCCTCGCTGCAGCCTCCAACCGGGTCATCTGCACCAGATACAATAAAGATTGGCAGGCGGTTGGGAATCTTGTCCACATTTTCCTGCCTGCAGGCATAAAGCACAGCCTCTGTCAATCCAGCATAACCATTTACTGTAAAAAGGAAGGTACACTTAGGATCTGCATAATACTTCTTTACAATTGCCTCATCCCTTGTGAGCCAGCTGTTTGATGGGACTTTTCCAAACATGTCAAACTTCTTGTAATACTTGTCATAGGTTAAATCCCTCAAAAGCTTGCTTCTGCCATGGCTGCCCTTGAGCTTTTTCATAAGCTTTGTGGCTGTAATGCCCATCTTTGTAGTATTTTCAGGGCTATAACCTGTACCACAGATTATTGCACCTCTTAAGTTGTCATTATGAACTGATAAATATTTGCGGAGCAGATAAGAGCCCATGCTGTGTCCAAACATAAAGTATGGAACATCAGGATTGTCCTTCTGTACAAGGCTTCTGAGCCTGTGCATATCTTCAACCAGATAATCGCTTGGAGAATCAACATCTGCGAAAAATCCCCAGTCTTCCTTTGTGGTAACCGACTCACCATGTCCCAAATGGTCATGTCCTACTACCATATATCCGTTGTCCGTCATAAACTCTGCAAATGGCTGATAACGCTCAATATACTCAATCATGCCATGAGTAATCTGCAGGATTGCTTTGTAGTTCCCTGAATCAGGGAGCCACTTAACTGCGTGAATGTTTGTTTTCCCATCTATTGATGGAAATGTGAATACCTCTTTCTTCATATTATACTCTCCTGTTAATTTGATTTTAAAATCGGAAGAACCTGTCCCACTATTTCTTCCTGATTTTTCTGCTGTGTCTCTATCTCTGTGAACATATCCTCAAGCTGCATCCGATTTCTCTCCTCTGATTTTAAAATCTCCTCTTCTGCATTCTTAAGGTCAATCACATTCTTTTTAAACTCTGTAAGCGCCTCATTGTCTATGCCAGTATTTAATCTGGCTGCAAGCTCATTGGTCTCTCCACACTGCTTCATAAGCTTGGCCGTAGCAATATTGTTTTCCTTAAGGAGACTCACCAGATGGCGTATCTGCTCCTCCATATAGGCAGCCCTCTCATTAGCCTGGCTCAGTTCTTCCTTCATAAGACCTATTTCCGTCTCATAATTTGTGGCATAAGTTCTGATTACCTCACAGGAATTGACAAAAGCCTTGCCGCTCTCCCCCAGCCTGCCGGCTTCAATCGCAGAGTTAAGTGCCAGCACTCCCATCTGCTTGCAGTACTCTGACATTTTTCCGATGTATCCAGAATATTTCTGGCTGGTCTCCCGCAAAGCTGCCGGAACCTCCGACAGATACTTGGATGGGGAAGTAAAATGCTTATTGCTGTCAACAAGCTGCATGGCTTCCTCGTTCTGCACCTTTATCATACCTGCTAAAGTGTCCATATCCGTCTTAGTTTTAGATACAGCCCCACTGTATTCATCAATGGAATGTATAAGTGCTGCCTCCACCTCTATATTGGACTTTGCCGATTCTGCCGCAGAAATAACGTTTTCAGATACCTGATTGGCATACTCTGCAGTCCTGCCACAGGATTCCTTTATTTCAGCCATACTGGTTTCCAGTGCCTCAGCGGATTTTGCAACGTCATGGATATACTGCTTATCTGATTCAAGCCTGTCCTTCATTTCCAGAACCTGCTCTGATGTTATCTTATTCTTACTACCAAACATATTAATTATATCCTCCGATACAACACATCATATTAGTTCTATTTTACCATTTACTTCATAAAAAAACTACTGATAATATTGAATTTCAAATTGAAGATTTTCCTCATCCCTGAAAGTGTTGATTTTGGG
>URLU01000268.1 GCA_900548765.1 uncultured Lachnobacterium sp. | reverse complement strand
TACAATGTTCCTTATCTCCACCTGCACATCCCCTCCTGAGCCAGCCTGGATAGAATAAAGCGTGCTCATAACATCCTCAAATTCTGGCAGGTCAAACTCGCTTAAAAAATCATCATAAGGCTTCTCTGAATTGGGTTCCAGCTCTATCTGACTGATGAGCTTATGGATTGCAGGTTTTAAACATGGCGGTGCATCACCATAGGATTCCTTTATTGCCACATGCACATTTTCAGTCTGCAACAAAAGTGCTAAACGCATAACCCACACAGGCATTGATAATTTAAGCTGCTTGGTATAGACTTTTGCCAGTGCCCTGTATCCTAATGTATGCCTCCTAAGCCTTGCCCTAAAGCTCATGTCCTTACTGGTCAGCTTTTCATAGCGTGCCTCTGCCTCTCCCTCTGTATACAGGTTCTCATCCTTTAACCAGTCAATGCACATCTTCCTGTCAATGCTCACATACAAGAACAGCATGAGTATCAGATAGCCCATGGCAGATAACTGCACAAATCTGATTTTGCCTATATCTGCAAAGGTCACATTGGAGGCAACCATCTCAGGCAGATACATAATCGACAGACAGAGCACCGTCACAATAAGCATGGAGAGGACTATATTCACCCTTGTAAACTTCTTTTTTTGCTGTAATTCTTCCACCCTTTCTGCCCAAAGCTGCCTGTCCTTAAGCAGGAGCTCTATGGACATGTCGTAGTTTCCACCATCACGTTCCACCTGCATGAAAAACTCATGTATTCTGAGCAGCCTGCTGCACTGGTATCGCTTTGACAAGTCCTGTATGGCTTCTGCCTTTCCAGTCTCAAGATTATCGCTTATCTTCACATGCCCTATTGCATCCTTAATTGCAGTATTCATTTCCCCCTCCGGGAATAATTCCAGAACCATTCCCCAGCATTCCAGCAGCTTTGGTCTGCCCTTAAAGTAATAGAGCATCTTCTCCATATACTTATTTACATCCCAGAACTTTCTCTGATAATATAAGGATTTTGCCCTGCCAAGCAAAATATATGGTGTCAGAATATAGGCAAATACAAGCAGAGAAACTATCTGTCCCCGCTCCAATTTGAACAGCTTTCCTGCAAAAGCCATCCCTGCACATATAAAAATATATGAAATAAGCATTTTAAAAAATCCAGTATTTCCGCCATATGAACGCAGTTCATTATATACATAAAGTGGATTTATCCTTCTCAGCCTTTGTCCTGAATTTTTCTTTTGTGATTTTGTACGTTCCATACTCACTCACCCCCTTGTTATTATTTAAATTCCTGATATTCAAACTCTTGTTTATAGTTGAAGATGATATTGCTGCACTTATATCTGTCCCATTTGCAGTCTCTCTTTCAGCTCCTGCTGTAATAGCTGTGTTTATCTTCCAGTCTGCTTCATCCATCTCATCTGCAATCTCACATTTAAAAGGCTCCATAATCTGTGCCTGCGTCATTTTGTCAAGCTTTGACGCCGGAATATTTTTTTCTGTCAGCTCACCACCCTGAACAATAACAGCCACTTTATTTACACCTTTTTCCCTATAGAAAAATCCCACCTGATCTATAAAACGCTTTTTCTTCCCATCAAGTCCTTCTCTGGACTTGACCAGCACACCAACATCAATACACTCGTAAAGCTCCTTCTCCAGCCTGTCCGCGTCTATCTGTGGCATCATGTTCAACATCCTGTCAGGTATTTTCTGCACATCATCTGTGTGAATGGTAGAAAGTCCCTTTACTCCCATCAACATACACTCCACCAGATGTACCGCCTCCACAGAACGCACCTCAGACAAAAACACCCGGTTTGGATTTAAGCGCATACAGGTCTTAAGTGCCAGAGAATAGCTGAAATTCTCCCTCACCCTGAGTTCAATGCAGTCTGCCATAGGCTTGGTCTCCCGGTAATGCCACTCCGGGTTATCCTCTATGGTGATTACACGCTCTGATTCAGGCAGACATTTGGCAAGGAATTTCGCAAGCTCTGTCTTTCCTGCTCCAGGCTCTCCGCATACTATTATGTTCATTTTGGACAGCATACAGTTAATCAGGAGATTTAGGATGTCCTCTGTAGCGTAGCTCTCCTCGACAGCTTTTCTGTAGCTTATTCTCGGAGATAATGAGGTTTTTCTGATGCATACAGCCTTACCCGATACGGTGACAGAATCAAATACACAGGTTATTCTGTACTCCTTTGTCTCCGCCTCAAGCACAGGCATGTTGCGGTTAAAGGATTTGGATGCCACATCCGCCAC
>URLU01000267.1 GCA_900548765.1 uncultured Lachnobacterium sp. | reverse complement strand
CAAATTGACTTAAGAAGTTCTTCCTTTCGCTGGATAAACTCCTGCTCGGTAATTTTACCGGCTGCAAGCTGGTTCTTATAAGCTCTAAGCTGTTTGGTCAGTTCGATTGTGGACTGGCCGCCCAGATTAATTTTTTGTATTTTTGCTTCTGTGGCAGCTGACTGCTGAGTATATGCACCTGTTTCGGTGTATACGCCTGTCTGTCCATTACCATCTGCACCTATATTTGATATCACACTTGTATTAGATGTTACATTTGCCCCTGGGCCAGCAGTTGACACTGCACCTGCATCCACTGTCGTATCTGTATGTGATACTATGCCGTTAGTCGCAACTGACTTCAAATCAACCGATGTATCAACATCCGCATTCCTGCCTGACCTTGCCGCAGCTTCCAGTCCAGATTTAATCCCAAACCTAGGCTTTGTCTTATCCCTTGATACATCCTCAGATTTG
Organism: uncultured Lachnobacterium sp.; assembly: GCA_900548765.1. Lineage (GTDB taxonomy): Bacteria > Bacillota > Clostridia > Lachnospirales > Lachnospiraceae > Roseburia. The sequence goes on along the minus strand of URLU01000267.1, from coordinate 1,878 downwards.
ACTTTTGTCTCAGCGTTCTTCGCATTATCTTTATCTTTGTCTTTTTCCTGCTTCTCACTGGCAGGCAGTATCTTTGGAGTGGCAGTTTCTTCCTCATCCGCCTTGTCCATGGCAATCAGAATAATAACCACAACCAAATCTGCAATAATAAGTGTCATTATGAGCTTGAATCCCATATCATACATATCAAGATAGCTGTTATAGACCTTGACATTCTGATTATAGTTTTCTACGCTGCCTGATATTATAGAGTTATCTGCGCTGGCATCAATATCCTGCTGTATCTCCGCAAGGCGCAGCTCCGTATCCTTCATGCTGGTTTTGACTTCACCCGACCAGGTTATTCCTACTGCCAGCACACCTATTGCAAATATCAAAAATATAATGGCTAAAACTCTGTTTGCTTTCTTCCTCATAACTAATCCAAGGCTATTGCCTCATTCTCCTGCCTTCTTAAAATATCATACTCATCAAGCCCGATTCCCAAATCAACGTAAAAAATCTGCTGTGGATGTGGGCATGACTCCATCGCTTCGCCCTTTTCATCTTCCATAGCCTTTACAGTGACCTTGAGATTGTCTCCGTTTGGCTTCATCACTTCAATTTCTTCGCCCACCGAGAATTTATTTCTCTGCTCTAAGCGGTACATACCCTTCTCATTAGGCTTGCCCACAATTCCCAGGTAGGTATAGCCCTTCTCATATGTATTATTATCATATATCTGAGTCTCCTCAGTTGGTTTCCCGTAAAAAAAGCCTGTTGTAAACTGCCTATAGGTACAGCTCGTAATCTGTTCAAGATACCAGGACATGTTTTCCTTATATTTCTCCGGAGATTCGAGGTAATCGTTTATAGCCTTTCGGTAGGTTCTGGCAACAGTTGCTACATACAGGGCGGTCTTCATGCGCCCCTCGATTTTATAGCTGTCAATTCCTGCATCAATCAGGTCTGGAATATGCTCAATCATACACAAATCCTTGGAGTTGAAAATATATGTGCCGCGTTCATTCTCGTACACCGGCAGATACTCTCCCGGACGCTTCTCCTCCACAACAGAATACTTCCATCTGCATGGATGGGTGCAGGCACCACGATTGGCATCCCTGCCTGTAAAATAATTTGACAGGAGACATCTTCCGGAATACGAGATACACATGGCTCCGTGGATAAACGTCTCAATTTCCATCTTATCGTCTATTTTTGAACGTATTTCCTTGATTTCCCGCAGGGAAAGCTCTCTGGCTGTCACTACTCTGCTGGCTCCCAAATCCCACCAGAATTTGTAAGTGCCATAATTAGTGTTATTTGCCTGAGTACTTACATGCCTTTCTATATCCGGGCACTCCTCCTTTGCAATCATAAATATGGCTGGGTCAGCAATAATAAGGGCATCCGGTTTATCCGGCTTCATCTGGTTTAGTTCCTTAAAATAAGCCCTCACTCCATCCAAATCATAATTATGGGCAAGAATATTGGCTGTAACATAAACCTTTACATTATGGGCATGGGCAAATGCAATACCCTCTGCCATTTCTTCATAGCTGAAATTCTTAGCCTTGGCTCTGAGTCCAAATGCTTCACCGCCGATATACACAGCATCTGCTCCATATATGACTGCTATCTTAAGCACCTCAAGGCTGCTTGCAGGTACCAGTAATTCTATATCTCTCATATTTTCTCCTATAAAAACTGCTTGCTTATCAATCTACCTTCACAGACACAGTGATTCCATCTCCTACCGGAAGCACAGATGTCACCAAATCATCCCTGTGGGTAAGCTCATACAGATACTCTCTCATCCGCTTGTAGATTGTCCTGTTTCTTCTTTCCACAATAAAATGAGACTCTATGATGTCCCCATCCTGAAGCACATTGTCA
>URLU01000266.1 GCA_900548765.1 uncultured Lachnobacterium sp. | reverse complement strand
TGTTATGATTGTAAGTGACTTCATGACGTTGTTCAATCTGTTATCTATAACTGAGCTCATCAGCTCTCTGGTTCCGTTTATGATGTCCCTGTAGATACCTGTCATCTCAATAGCCTGCTTATTCTCGACGATTACATCTCCAAGCAGCTCCTTGTCCTCCGGATACTGCTCCAGTCTCTTGTATCTGGTAAGGCGGTCAAGCACTACGCCGTTTGCCCTTAAGGATGTGGCAAAGTATACCAGTGTGGATTCCAGTTCGTGAAGGGCAATAAGGTCGACTTCCTCTGTGTCATCGCCGACTCGTTCCTCAATCTCTGTACGCATCTTGTCTATGATGCGGAGGTCGCTCTGGTATAAAACTGAGATTCTGTACAATATCTGATATACAAATCTAAGTTTTTTCTTTGTAGAAAATTCCTTTACCCTGTTATTCAAAAATGCCTGTAAAACAGGTGTGTCCTCTGTGCAGACTGTGACAATCTCATCACTTGTAAGAATTATGCCCAGCGGGATAGTCGTATACGCTTCCTTGTCATGCCTGGTCTCTGTGGTTGGTATATCCACAAGGATGAGGGTGTATCCATCCTGAAGCTCGATACGGGAACTCTCTTCCTCATCGAGGGCTGCCAATACATCTTCGATATCCACGTCCAGCTCATCTGCTATTTTCTGACCTTCCGCCACGGAGGGGTGTATCATCTGTATCCAGGTACCACTTGTGATTCCTTCAACTTCCCTGATTTTTTTGTCATCGGTTCTGTAGTACTTAACCATGCCGCAGTACCTCCCTTCCCTTATTTGTCAGAAATTCTATCTTGCCATTCAGAGCTTCCATCATCAGCCCAGCCTGCCATCGGCAGCATCTCCAGGTGTATGGCAATCATATGCTCCTCTAATTGTATGGTTCAAATCCAAGCATTAAATATTTTAACACGTATAAGTTCAAAATAAAAGCCACTTTACCCCGCATTTACAAAAATCAATATTAAAAAACTAACATTTGAAAAACATAAATTGTAATACAGCTATTTTAATCTGCTATTCCCTTATATTTCTCACTCTGCGCCTTGATAAGCTCTGCATCATCAAAATAGTTGATTCTCATAGCACGCTTAACCTCTGAAAGAGTCTGGGCTGCTGTCTCTCTAGCGACCTCTGTGCCCTGACGGAGAATCTCATATACAGCAGGGATGTCCTTCTCGTACTCTGCGCGGCGGGCACGGATTGGAGCAAGCTCCTCCTGCAATACGTTGTTTAGGAATTTCTTTACTACCACATCACCAAGTCCACCTCTTGTATAGTGATCCTTTAACTCCTGAAGGCTGGCATAATCTGGCAGATATTCCTCAAAATGCTCTGGCTTGCTGAATGCATCCAGATATGTGAATACGCAGTTACCCTCAAGATGGCCTGGGTCTTCTCTTCTGATATGGGTAGGGTCAGTGTACATACTCATTACCTTTTTCTTTACATCCTCTTCTGTATCTGCAAGATAGATACAGTTACCAAGAGACTTGCTCATCTTCTGCTTGCCGTCTATGCCCGGAAGTCTGCAGCATGCCTCATTCTCTGGCAGAAGCACCTCTGGCTCAACCAGCACCTCATCATAAATTGAGTTGAACTTTCTCACAATCTCCCTTGTCTGCTCAATCATTGGAAGCTGGTCTTCTCCAACAGGAACTGTTGTTGCCTTGAAGGCTGTGATATCTGCCGCCTGACTGATAGGATATGTAAAAAATCCCACAGGTATGCTTGTCTCAAAGTTTCTCATCTGTATCTCGCTCTTTACTGTAGGATTACGCTGTAATCTGGACACAGTTACGAGGTTTGAGTAGAAAAATGTAAGTTCTGTCAGCTCAGAAATCTGAGACTGGATAAAGAGGTTAGACTTTTCCGGGTCAAGTCCTGCTGATAAATAATCCAGTGCAACCTCTATAATGTTCTGACGGATTTTCTCTGGGTTGTCGAAGTTGTCTGTCAGCGCCTGGGCATCAGCAATCATGATAAAAATCTTCTCAAATTCTCCTGAATTCTGAAGCTCTACTCTTCTTCTAAGAGATCCTACATAATGTCCTACATGAAGTCTTCCTGTTGGTCTGTCACCTGTTAAAATAATTTTTCCCATCTGTTTTTCCTCCAAAATATTAATCCGGTATGAGGAAATTTAGAGTGCTATTTATGGTCAAAAAAGGCTCCCATCCCAAAGGATAAGAGCCTGTTAAAGTCTTATTAGCCACCTAAGTTTACCACATACTAACATATGCCTACGATATAACGGTCCGATGCCGTCAACGCCTACTATTATTTCGGGCTGCCCTCATGAGTCCATTCAGAATATATCCATGTGCTGCTTTCCACCGCCTGCAGCTCTCTGAGACACTTTCATATACCTACTACTCTCAA
>URLU01000265.1 GCA_900548765.1 uncultured Lachnobacterium sp. | reverse complement strand
GTATAAAATAAGTACGATGAGCCACATATACTGCAAGCTTGCTTGCAAGGATATGAGGCGAAATCGGACGGCCTAACGAAAAGCGAGAATCGTAGTTGCGAAGCAACGGAAAGCAGCGAAGCTGCGAGATTCGAGCTTTGAAGGTAGGCAGGGAGGACAAATGTTAGACAAAATACGAAAATATATACACATAGTATGTGAAGTAATAGAGTTATTTTTTGCCCTGCTGGTAGGTCTGGCACTTGTGGTAGCAGTAGTCCGTTTTGTACCAGAGATTGGCTCATATATGGCAGGCTATCACGGAACAGACATGTTCTTAGAGGTACTGGAGGAAATCTTCAGCCTTGTGGTTGGAATAGAGTTTATCAAGATGCTCTGCAAGCCAAACACGGACAACGTCATAGAGGCGCTGGTTTTCCTTGTGGCGAGACACATGATTATAGTAACCAATTCAGCAATAGATAATTTGTTTTCTATAATAAGTATTGCTATACTGTTTCTTGTCAAGGCGTTTATACATGACCAGAAGAGAAAGCACAGAGCTATGGATCTGGAGCAGGAGCAAGCAAAAAAGAGTGAGTAATGTTCAGCCTTGGAGGGATTCCTTCAGGGCTTTATTTTATAGCTTTAATTTTAGAACTTCAATTTTACGACTTCCCACTTGGAGGTTGTGGGGCGCCGGATGGCATACAGTGTATTTTCCGGAAAAATATGAAGGCAGCAACGGGACTTAATCGCGGATTGGGTTTACAGGATTTGGAATGTGTATCCGTTTCGTAGGTGAATGGAACCCCGTTGCAGTTCATATTTTGTTCCGGAAAACAACTGTATGCCATCCGGCTGATTCACTTTGTGGAGTGGGAAGTCTGGTTATAGAAGTCTGGCTATATATGATAAAATGGGTTGAGAGAAAGGTGTTACGAAAAGCAGGAAAGACGCAGCTTTATCAGGATACATTAGGAGGCGCAGTGTAAGTATGATTCAGGATATAGGACCACATAAATTTGATATTGCATATCATGGCATAAAGCCTGATATGCATGGTGCCAATGAACACCAGGGCAATAAAAATAAGTCGCTGATTTTTACTGGTGATAAGGTACTGGTAAAACGACCGCTGAACAAAAGCGACAACAAAAGCGACAACAAAAGCGACAACAAAAGCGACAACAAAAACGATAACAAAGACGATAGCAAAGATAAGGACAAGGACATCAACACTAATCTATTTGACTTCCCAACATACGCAGAAACAAATGACTTCATAGCAGACCAGCATTATCTCTTCAGGCTGGACGATGTTTATTTCTTTCGTGGATATGTAGAGGCTGAAAGTGCGATTGATGTGGATAAGATTTTCAGGGATGAGGCTGGTCAAAGCTGGAAGTACGAGTGGCAGGTTCGCCGTTTTTTCAGGACTGCAAAGCCCAAGGAGCTGGCTCTGGCTGGAATCACGGGTCTGCATCTGAATGGCTGGTATCTTAAGAATAAATTTTGCGGCGCCTGTGGCGCTGGGCTTGTCATGGATTCAAAGGAGAGGATGATGAGGTGTCCTGCCTGTGGCAGCCTGATTTATCCAAGAATCAATCCGGCTGTGATTGTGGGAGTCACTGATGGTGACAGGATTTTGCTCACAAAGTACAGGGGCAGGGAGTACAAGAAGTATGCCCTTGTGGCTGGGTTTACGGAGATTGGTGAGTCCTTTGAAGAGACCGTCCGCAGGGAGGTCATGGAGGAGACCGGGCTTAGGGTCAAAAATATCAGATACTACAAGTCCCAGCCCTGGGGCTTTACGGACAATATACTGGCTGGCTATTACTGCGAGGCAGATGGAGATACCGCCATCAGGATGGATAGTGATGAGCTGTCAACAGCAGAATGGGTGCGCAGGGAGGATATCGATGTGGCGGAGGAAGACTTAAGCCTTACCAACGAAATGATTTGTCGTTTTAAGGTTGACATTGAAAATTAAAGTATGTATATTGGAATAGTAGGAATTGGAATATGCATGAGGTAGAAAAATGAAAATATCAACAAAAGGCAGATATGCGTTAAGACTTATGATAGATTTAGCTGAAAACAGCACAGGCGAACCGGTCAGCCTAAAGGACGTGGCAAAGCGTCAGGGAATATCGGACAAGTATTTGGAGCAGATTATTTCCATATTGAATAAGGCAGGCTTTGTAAAAAGTATCAGAGGAGCCCAGGGCGGTTATCTTCTGAGAAAACCGGCAGAGGATTACACTGTAGGCATGATTTTACGTCTTACAGAGGGCAGCCTTGCACCGGTTGCATGTCTTGATGAGGACGATTATGATTGCGATAGAAGAGACATGTGTGTTACTGTGATGGTGTATAAGAAAATCAATGATGCAATTAATGATGTGGTGGACAATATCACACTTCAG
>URLU01000264.1 GCA_900548765.1 uncultured Lachnobacterium sp. | reverse complement strand
GAAATGTATGCTCCGGAGAAAAGATTAAATGCAGTGGCAGCCTCACTGTCGACGGAGTATCTGAGGGCTGTACCATGGAAGCTGGCAAAGATATCATCCTGCGAGGCGGAGTAGTTGGCGCAGAAAAGACCAGAATAACTGCCAAGGGCAGCATAATTGCAAAATTCATAGAATATTCCTATGTTGAGGCAGAGGGCTTTATAGAAGCTGATTCTGCTATGAACAGTGAAATCACAAGCTATGACAGGCTGTATTTTCACGGCAATCCGGGTTCTGTTGTAGGTGGAAGTGTATTTGGCTGTGCAGGAGTTGAGGCGGACTGTCTGGGCAATTCTACGGAGATTAAGACCGAGGCAGGTGCCGGCATTCACAGAAAGCTGAGAGAGCGTCAGGCTAAGCTTGAGAATGACATCCAGGAGGCAAAGGAGCTTATAGAGGATTATGAGCTGAGACTCAGTGAGTTTGAGGAGTACGCTGCTCAAAAGGGCATAGATGTCACAGAGGATGAGAGACGTATAGGAATCCTTAAGAAAAGGATTGAGACCCAGTCCAGACTCTACGAGTACATGGAGGCACTTTCAAATCTGGAAGCCATAAAGGAAAGAGCAAAGGAAGCTATAATCAAGGTTAACAAATCCGTTTATCCGGGAGTTAATATTTCTATTGATGAGGTTAATTTTGTACATAAGTACAAGGACACCAATGTCGAATTTTACCGCATAGGCGACAATATCAGGATGCTGCCGGTGGGTAAATAAAAAATTTGTCGCATAGCTTAAACTTAATAGAAATTTACTTGCATAAAAAGGCCACTATATTATAATATTATAGTGGCTTTTTTAAATGATTAAAATGTATTTGTATATATAAGGAGGCTTGTATGATTAATTTTGAAGAAGAACTAAAAAAATATGAACCAAGTCTGGAGGTAGAAGAAGCTGAGGATGCAATTTACAGTAGAGAGCTTACTGATGTGACAGATATTATTGCAGAGTTGCTTCGCAGCCAGAAATGAGGTTAAGATGATTTGTTATAGATGTGGTGGGGATGCAGGCAGAAACGATATCTGCCCACATTGTAACGCCGATATTAAAATTTTTCAAAAGGTAGAACGTGCGTCTAACAGCTATTATAACGATGGTCTGCAGAAGGCTCAGGTTAGAAATCTGTCAGGTGCGATTATAAGCCTAAGACAGGCATTAAAGCTCTATAAGTACAACACTCAGGCAAGAAACCTGCTGGGTCTTGTATATTATGAGATGGGAGAGGTTGTGGATGCCTTAAGTGAATGGGTTATAAGTGCAAATTATAAGCCGGAGGACAACCTGGCTATCAATTATCTGAGAGAAATCAAGGAAAACCGATCACAGCTTGATGCCGTTAATCAGACAATCAAGAAATATAATCAGGCATTGCTTTACTGCAGGCAGGATAGCAGGGATTTAGCCATAATCCAGTTAAAAAAGGTGCTTTCTTTAAACCCTAAGCTGGTAAAGGGACACCAGCTTTTAGCTCTCCTCTATATGCAGGAGAAGCAGCCGGAAAAGGCAAAGCGTGCCCTCCGTGATGCAGGAAGGATAGATACTGACAACACAACAACACTTCGCTATTTAAAGGAAGTAAACAGGCAGCTTAAGGAAAAGGGCAAGGACAACAAGCCAAAGAATGATGATTTGATTTCATACCAGAGCGGCAACGAGACAATTATCATGCCAAAGCGCTTCAGGGAGAGTTCGCTTGGTGGAACCCTGGGATATATACTGATTGGACTTATCGTAGGTGTGGCTGCCACAGTATTTTTGATTGTTCCGGGTGTGAAAAGCAAGATAAAAGAGGATGCCAAAAATTCACTGCTGGATGCAAATGACACCATATCCAATAATGCTATCACAATCAGCGATTTGGAGCGTCAGATAGAAGATTTACAAAATCAGATAGATGAGTCTGAGTCAAAGGACAGCGAGGAGGCGGCAAAGACCGCAGCCTATGAAGACCTCTTAAATGCTTATGTGGCATATACTTCAGAGGATACAGTGTCAGCTGGCTCATATCTGGAAAAAATTGATTCTTCAATGTTGAGTGGTCAGGCACTAGAGACCTACAATACAATCAATGATTCGGTCAGTGCCACATATCTTGAGGATTTGTACAATGAGGCATATGGCTATTACACGGCCTATGATTATGAGAACGCTGCCAAGAGCTTCCAGAAGATTGTGGACCAGGATGAGAGCTACAGGGATGGCTCAGCTGCATATTATCTGGCTCAGTCATACAGAAAGCTTGAAAAAATGGAGGATGCCAAGAAGTATTATCAGTATATACTTGATAATTACCCAGGCACAGAAAAGGCAAACACAGCAGCAAATTATGTGGATGCACAATAAACTTAATATATTTTACAAAAGATGTCAGGACAGAGCTGTTCTGGCATTTTTTGCTGTCATTTATCCAGATAAGCTGCCGGCGGCAGGGATTTTTGGATACCAAAGTATGTGAGAGAAGCTGCCGGT
>URLU01000263.1 GCA_900548765.1 uncultured Lachnobacterium sp. | reverse complement strand
TCAAGATAGATTCTGTTTAAATCTGTTATCTCAAGCTCTCCTCTTGCTGATGGCTTAAGGTTCTTAGCGTACTCTACAACCTTATTGTCGTAGAAGTAAAGTCCTGTTACACAGTAATTGCTCTTTGGCTTTTCCGGCTTCTCCTCTATAGAAACAGCCTTGCCGTCCTTATCGAACTCTACAATACCGAAACGCTCCGGGTCATCAACATAATAACCAAATACTGTAGCGCCCTTTCCTGACTCTGCATTTTCAACAGCAGCTGTAAGTCTCTTCTTAAGACCATGTCCTGCGAAAATGTTGTCTCCAAGAACCATTGCCACATCATCATCCCCGATAAAATCCTCACCGATAATGAATGCCTGTGCAAGTCCGTCCGGGCTTGGCTGTACAGCATACTGTAAATTCACACCAAACTGATGTCCATCTCCAAGGAGTTCCTCGAATCGTGGTGTATCCTGTGGTGTAGAAATGATCAAGATATCACGTATCCCAGCATTCATAAGAACTGACAATGGATAGTAAATCATTGGTTTGTCATAAATTGGAAGCAGCTGCTTCGATGTTACCATTGTAAGTGGATAAAGACGTGTGCCTGATCCACCAGCTAAAATAATACCTTTCATGAAATGTCCTCCCATTTGAATTCATTCATATGTATTGATAGTACCATGTTTATTGAATTTTTTCATTAATAAATTATACCTTTGATTTATATAATCTATTCATGATGAGTATATAATAAAAGGTGCCCCAAGGGCACCTTCAAGTATTATTTTAAAAAATTTATATTTTTTTAATTTTCCCCATCTTTATCCTTGTCCAGATACTTCTTTGCATCCTTAAAAAAGCTTAAAATTATAAGGATAATAACGATTCCCAATGGGAAAGCAGCCACAATACTTACGGACTGCAGATTGCTCATTGAGCTTTCTGCAAATACCAAAGCTATTGGCAGTAAAATAAGTAAAATACACCACATCAGCTGAATCAATTTGTGAGGCTGCTCATTTTCTTCCAGCTTTCTGTAACTGTAGCAGGATGCTGTAAGGGCAATTGAGTCAAAAGAAGTAGCATAAAAAGCTATCATTGTAAGCAACAGGGCAACCAGAACCAATGGTGCACAAGGCAATGTCTTTATTATAGAAATAATAAGTGAATACAAATCTCCATCGGCTGCATACTGTGCCATAAAATCTGCCTTGCCTGATACCTGAAGTCCCAGACCATAATTGCCAAACACTATAAAGCTCAAAATTGTGGAGCCCACGCCAAAGCCATATCCTCCAAGGATTGTCTGTCTGATTGTTCTTCCCCTGGATATGCTTCCGATAAAAAACGGAGCAGCAACACACCATACCATCCAGTATGCCCAGTAATAAATAGTCCAGGTCTGTGGAAATGATGTTGTACGCTGTGGGTCAGTATAAGTTGACAGTTCAACAAAATTCTGGAGCATACGCCCGATTGCAGATATTCCTGTGTCAATTATGTACTGTGCCTCACCACCAAAAAGCAGTACGAATGCCATCATTCCAAAGAAAAGATATATACATACTTTTGCCAGAACACTTATGCCCTTAAAGCCATGTAAAAGTGAGAAAGTGTATACAAAGCATGTAATGAGAAGTATAACAATTGTGACAGCTGTTCTGTTTATGTTAACATGGAAAAGCTCATTTATAACACTTGCCATAAGTGGTGTTGCAACACTAAAAGTTGTAGCTGTTCCTGCAAGCAGGGCAAAAACTGCCAAAAGGTCTATTGCTCTTCCACCAGCCTTTTCTGTCTGCTGTCCAAGAATAGGTCTGCAGGCCTCAGAAAATCTCTGTCTGTTTCTTTTTCTGACATGAAGCATAAAACCAAAGGCAACAGCAAGCACCAGATAGAAGCCCCATGGAATAAGGCTCCAGTGAAAAATCGGATAAACGCTTGCCCAATCCTGCATGCTTCCCATCTCTGCTATATGCGGGTCATTTGCATACATAACCCACTCAGAAAATGAGTAAAAAAGAATATCAGCAGCAAGACCACAGGTAAACATCATGCAGCCCCATGAGAAAAATGAGTACTTAGGTTTCTCATCAGGCTCACCCAGCACGATATTGCCATATTTTGAAAAAGCTATAAACAGGGATATAATAAATACTCCAAGTCCAATTATTAAGTAATATGTTCCCAGTGTATCGCCAAAGAAAAAACGAATTTTACTAAGTACTGTATTTGACTGCTCCGGCAGGAAAAAGAACAGCACACTAAGGGCAATTATAATCGCTAGTGGAACCAGCGTTATGACCCAGTCTATTTTTTTCTTTTCTCTTGTTCCATTTTTATTAATGTTTTGTTTCATTTCATATTCTCCATTTAATATTTGTTTATATAATATTTGTTTCTATAAGTACCAAAATTATTTTTTGCCACTTACGTCATTTGACAACTATATATTTACACACTCTATTCACAATAATCTGCATAGCTGGCATCAATTTCTGCAAGCTCGCTTATATTGTCAATCTCCACAATATCGCCTGCCTGCATTTGACG
>URLU01000262.1 GCA_900548765.1 uncultured Lachnobacterium sp. | reverse complement strand
CTCTATGATACAGAAGGATTATCCTTCGATATCTCACCCCTGTAACGTGGGGAAACGGCTCCGCTACTTTCTATTCACTTCGCATCTAACGAATCCATTCCAAACAAACTATACCACTGATTCACACCAACCATCAGCTCTCTGAAGATAATCATTTGATGTACTTACTTTCGCTCATTGATTTTATCTATTCGATTAGTTTTCTTAACTTGCCTGTTATGTTATCACTTTACAGTGCTAACGTCAACTGATAAATTTTAATTTTTGTATATTTTTTTCTTCTGCTGATGTGCAACAATTTTTATCAAGGTCTTCTGTGGCACATACCGGCTTCCTGTGGTGGAGAATTTCATGGTTGCGGTAGGCACTATGACTACCTTTCTCTTCTTCATCTGGTCTATGGCATAGTTTGCACAGTACTCAGCTGATATGCCTTTTAAGGCAAATTCTACATTTGCCACGCTGTTAAACTCTGTATCTACCGGTCCCGGACACAGACACCCGATGTATACATGGCTCTTTCTCTGACGCAGCTCCTCTGCTACTGCTCTTGTAAGGCTTGCCACATATGCCTTTGTAGCGTAATAGGTCGCCATAAATGGTCCTGCCGGCAGCAGTCCTGCGGAGCTTGCTACGTTTAAGATATAGCCGCCATGCTGCTTCTCCATCTTTTTGACCATGCTCTTGGTAAGATAATGCACTGCTTTAACATTGACATCTATCATGCTGAGCTCTTTGTCTATGTCAGTCTCATCAAAGCGTCCACAGTCGCCAAAGCCTGCGTTATTGATGAATACGCCGATTTTCTTGTCTGAGATTTCTTCTACTAAACGTCTGCACTCTGATATTTTGCCAAGATCTGCAAGGATTATCTGACTCTCTACCTCTGCGGCATCAAGCTGGGCTTTTATCTCATTTAAGCGGTCTTCTCGTCTGGCTACGAGAATTATTTTGTAGCCTTCTCTGGCGAGGCGTTTTACGAATTCTTCACCGATGCCTGAGCTTGCGCCGGTGATTACGGCATAGGAATGTTTTTGGTTCATATGCTTTACCTCCATGATTGTTTGGCGGTTGTCAAATGTAGTATAGGCTTTGAAGATGTGCATGGCGGATACAGGTTAATATTTGTTCCGGGTTTCGGATATAAGATTTTCTAAACGCTCTGATAAAAGCTTTGATAACCTGACGCAGCCGCTCAACATTCGCCATCCATGGCTCAGGTCTCGCTCTCGGCAACGTCCTGTTGCCGAGTTGCTGGTTTGTGTACAGAGCATTAAGGAAATCTAATATCCTGCACAGTCACAAATATTAACCTGTATCCGCCATGCACACCATCGCAAGTTTTAGTTACATTTGACAGCCTTGATTAACAATTTTCAACTTTACTTTATGCTATATGCAAATTTATTTTATATTCAACAATATATCCGATTAAGCACCATACATATAACATTTAATTCATATTAACATAATAAATGTAACTAGGTTGTATTTCACTTAGTCCAGATTATCACCTTTATGCAGCTCCCAGAAATTCGGTCCCAGATTGCCACTCCTAAGATGCTCTCTACACAATGCCACATATGAGCTATTGCCGCCGAGGACTACCTGATCTCCCTCTCTGATTATTCCATGCTCATTGAATCTGGCATTACATCTGGCGGCTTTTCCACACCAGCACACTGTCTTTATCTCTTCGATTACGTCTGCCCAGGCAAGAAGCCACATACTTCCCGGAAAAAGCTCATTTCTGAAATCGGCTCTTAATCCATAGCAGATTACAGGGATTCCCAAATCGTCTACTATGTGCACAAAAAATTCGATTTGCTCCTTACTGCAAAACTGGGCTTCATCTATGATGAAGCAGTCATATTCTTTCAGGGCTTCATCAGACATTGCAAGTATTGTCTCTACCAGCACACAGGGCCTCTCAAGTCCTATTCTGGACTTGATTATAAGCTCGCCGTCTCTGGTGTCTGTCTGTGGCTTTGCCAGTAATGCCCGCTTGCCTCTTTCTCTGTAATTGTATTCTACCATCAGGGCATTTGCTGTTTTGGAGCTGCCCATTGCCCCATATCTGAAAAATAATTTTGCCATTTGTATCAACCAATCTGTTTTTTTATAAAATATATTATACCCTTAGACTGAATTATTTTCTACCTAAATCAATATATTATACTTCCACCATGGTCTTCGCCTCAAGGCGATACATATTAATACCAAAGTATGTAATATAAGCTGCCGGTTGTTGGCTGGTTTTATGAATTTTTTTCCTCGTGCTTCTCCATAAAGTAAATTCTGGACCCAAAATCCTGGAAATATCTGGTCTTGTCACTATATCCGGTTGCAGCAAAGCTCTGGTGCAGCTTCACACCGCCCATAAGCACTGAGCCTCTTGCTGTATACTCTTCCTTTTCACCCGGCATGGTGACAAATTTGGCAAGCATATTGTGTACCAGTGAGTCCGGCTTCACATGGATAGGGGCTGCTGTGTTTACCAGATCTCCAAAATTCTTGATATTGTATCTCAAATCTCTGTTGGAGAAATCATACTTTGTCTT
>URLU01000261.1 GCA_900548765.1 uncultured Lachnobacterium sp. | reverse complement strand
AATGCTTACAAGATCCTTAGTCTTGCTCGTCTGCCAGTTCCGACACTTCCGCATACCATATTAACTTCATCGCTGATACCCTCACGCGACTTGATTATAATAACAAAATACACCATCTATGTCAACAAAAAAATAAAATTTAAAAAAATAAATTTATGTCTTGAAATACTGTCAGCTTTTTGGTAAGATAATATCTGTTCGCAGGAGTGGCGGAATTGGCAGACGCGCAGGCTTCAGGTGCCTGTGGTAGCAATATCGTGTGGGTTCAAGTCCCATCTCCTGCATGAATTAAAAGGCAGATGCTCAGGCGTCTGCCTTTTGTTGTAGGTGTCATGCATCCGGAGAAACTGCTAGTGATGGGCTCGGCTGCTGTTGTTATTATATAGACTATGCATCTGTGCAATATAAGAGAGGTGTGACCATGGAGACATTGAAGAAAGCATTGGAATTAGAAAAGCTATATTATCGTCAGGGCAATTTCCTGATAAATGATGTGAATTTTTCAATAGATGAAAATGAGATTGTGGCGCTCTGTGGCAGGAGCGGTGCGGGCAAGTCAACACTAATCAGGCTGATTGGAAATGCAATTGAGCCGGACGCAGGCATAATCAGGTATTTTGGAGAAGAACTCTACCAGAATGAAAAGGAGATAAGGAGAAATATCTCCATGGTTTACGACCGGGTGAATTTCAACGTGGAGCTGACCGGCAATAAGCTGGCAAAAGAGATAAAGAAGTTTGAGCCATTTTTTGATATGGATGGTTTTCAAAAATATATGAGTACCTTCGGGCTTGATGGCAACAAGCGCATTAGGTTTTATTCCAGAGGAATGAGAAAGATGTACATGCTCACAATTGCGCTGGCGAGAAAGCCTAAGCTTTTGGTCATGGACGAGCCAACCAGTGAGGTGGACGAGGAGACCGGTAAGCTTATGAAAAGAGTAATAACTGAGTACAGGGAGCAGAATGGTCTGACTGTACTTTTTTCCACCCACCACAATGACGAGATGAATAACTTTGCAGACAGAGTTATCCTTATGAAGGAAGGTGAGCTTGCATGAAGAAATTTTACAGAATATCCTGGAATGTAGATTCCACACCAGCCCACCTTTTTGCAACCATAGCCCTGTCCCTGCCTGTGATGGTTTTTATCAATACATTTATAGGCGGCATGGGCGGAATCCCTGCTTTTATAGCCTTTCTCGCAGTCTATTACATATTGAGGGGCATGATAATCGCAGGCAACAGGATAAGCCACCAGCTTGCCATGGAGAGCAAGGTGGAAATCAGGTATCTGATGATAAATTATGGCGTAATATATCTGATAGTCTGGTTTATAATGAGAGCCATCCTGCTTTTGTCCAAGTTTTCGGGCTGGGGCAACATAAGGCAGCTTGCGTTTACCGAGTATTTTAAGAATTTATATGGCAGCAGCATGCTTGAGAAATGGGCATACATTTTTGCAGGTATATTGATGTTTGCATATGTTATGTCACTTTTCCCACTGGTGGTCATAAAGAAAAAAAGATTGTGGTTTGTATATTTTTTCGCAGATAGTGCTGTATTTGCCCTTGTCTGCATGGTTATTGCCAAAATATGCAGGCTGTTTATAAGCAATGAGCTTGAAGCCCGGGATGTCTGTGTGCTGGATGATATGCTGCTCTGCGATTTGCCGGGCAGATTAGAGGCTGTCCTGTATATGCTTGCAATTATTGCATTTACCCTGGCTGTAATTGCTGCGGTATATAATTTTTCAAAATGGATATATGGTCCAAAGCCGGGAAGACTGATTGTGCCAGACAATGTGCTTAGGGCAAAGCGTAGGGAAAAGTCCTATGCCACAGCAATTGTTGTTATTGTATGTGCAATAGCTGTAATGTCAGCCATAGGCATATTCTTTTTTGCCCCTTCAACAGAAGCTGAGGAATATGATAAGGTGGCAGAGTGTCTGACAAATGACAATATGATGGGACCGATGGTTTATAACGATGTCATATATGCGCCGGATGAACTAAATCTGGATTATCATAAGGATGGAGATGGGATAGCTCTGGGATATGCCGGCTATAAGAACCAGAACTGCACCAGCAGATTTTACAGGCTTGCGGTGGCAAATGTGCTCTATGCGTCTGCTGACAGCTCAGAGCCTTTGCTGGAAATGTATGGAGCAGAGTATAACTGCTACGCACCTATCGCAGACCTTGAAAAAGAGGATGACTGGAAAAATGATTCGGTTTTCCTTATCTGGGATGAGGATTGGGAAAATGAATCAGCTTATGCCGGTGACAGGGCGGGTTACACAGAGTGTCAGAAGGAGCTGATAGAGAGTCTTGAGTACACCTATGGCGAGGTGGAGTATTCAGTCTCAGATTTTTCAGATTATGATGCTATTTTCACCATAAGAGGCTACAAGTCCATAAAGGAAGCTGAGGAAAAGGAAGTGCCATACGGAGACTGGGTAGGAATCATTCTGGTCAGGGACAATAAATTCTATTATGGCAATTACAATAATAGAATCAGGGGCAGCCAGCTCCATGTCCTTCTCAGTGTTTTGAGAGGAAATTAACTAAAATAGTAAAAAAGTTATAAATTA
>URLU01000260.1 GCA_900548765.1 uncultured Lachnobacterium sp. | reverse complement strand
CACCACCGGCATATTGTTTTCCTTTAATACTGAAACGATTTTCTTCACCAGTTCATCCGGAACAAGCTCCTCAAATACAATCTCATTGTCCATTTCAATGTATGTTCCACAGGACGCAATTATTCCATCAAAGCCCATATCAAATAATTCCTTTGATACAACTGCCGCTCTCGCCCTGCCGGTGCAGAGAAAGGCCTTGTGACCATTTTCCTTCAGCTTGGTAATGGCAAGCCTGGTGCTTTCAGGGATAACCATGTGCTCATCCCATATGGTGCCGTCTATATCGAAAAACACTATCTTTTGTGACATAAATTTTCTCCATTCTACTCTGTATTGCTGGTGTACAGGCATATTCACTTACCTGCGTTCATGCTTAGAATTCACCATTCAATCAAACATGCCGCTTCACTTGCACTCACTGTATTTGCGAAGCTCCTCAGTGTACTCAGCCCAGTACTGCATCATGCCATTTTCTGCTTTTTCCCAGTCAATATCAGGGTCAATGCCCCTGTCATGAAGCAGAGTGACAACATCCATGATATAGTCTGTATAATCATAATCAGGCATATGGTCCGGCACTTCCTCATATATTGTCATGACAAAACCACCTGTCACAGCATGCTTTCTGCCATCAGATGTAATCAGGCTGAATTCCAAGGTATTATCAAAACCAGCCTTTACATTATACGTTGTAACCTCGTCCCATGTATAGTCCTTTTCGAAAAATAAAAATCTTGAGCAAATGCCATCGGCATCAAATCGCTCATATGCAGCTGCATTAAAAATAAAAATCAAAAACCATATAGCAAGGCTTCCTAACATTATTTTTATACGTTTCTTGAATGGTAAGCTGCATACTGCTCCTGTTCCATCGCCTGTCAGATAGCTGCCACCTAAACCTTTTTGCCTGAACAGATATACAAAAATGATTAGAATTGCTAGTCCTGCTATAAAATATAGGGGTTCAAGGATGGTGTGGGCAACGCAGTAGGTGGTGGAAGACCACAAGGATTTATATATGACTTTTTCTAATAGGACGCCTGATACGATTAAGATGAAGAAAAGCCATATGGCGGATATCAGTAGGGTTATTGGGGTGGTCAGGTAGGTTTTTGATGTTTGTTCATTCATGTTTTGTTTTCGCACACACTCTCCTCCATAATCAGCCCTCTACTATCTATGATTACAATCTTCCCTTAATTTTTCCAAAGGGTTCTGCCAAATTTTCTAACTTTTTGTTGCAATAGCCTTGTCTGCTTTCATTATTACTGCTTCTTCATCATCTAACTCTTTATGAAGAAATAACACAAAAGTCATCTTTTTGTCAATAAGCTTTCCCGCAATGGCAACACCTTTTCCCATTATATATGTAATCATAATAATATACGCATCCATATATTTGAAATCAATATTAGAATACAAAAAAGAGACTGCACAAAGCAATCTCTTTTTTCCTGTTTCTCCATCACCACTATCCAATTACTGTATCGACAAATAGGAATACCCCATCAAACTCTCATCCACTTCTCTTGCCACTTCTCTGCCTTCCCTGATAGCCCAGACCACAAGAGACTGACCTCTCCTATTATCGCCTGCCACGTACACATTCTTGACAGATGTGGCATAGCTGCCTTCCTTTACAGCCACATTTGTGCGGTCTGTAAGCTCCACTCCAAATGCCTTTGCCACATAGCTTTCTGTGCCAAGGAAGCCTGCTGCAATGAGTACAAGCTCTGCCGGGATGTTTTTCTCGCTTCCGGCTACTTCTACCATTGACATCCTGCCTGTCTTTTCATCCTTTTTGCTCTCAAGCTTAACGATTGTGATACTCTTTAGCTTTCCATTTTTGTCCTTGTGGAATTCCTTGACTGTTGTCTGGTATACACGAGGGTCATTACCGAACATTGCAATGGCTTCCTCCTGACCATAGTCAGTCTTAAGGATTTTAGGCCACTCCGGCCATGGATTGTTTGCTGCACGCTCTGCTGGTGGGCAAGGCATCATCTCAAGCTGGACAACTGATTTTGCGCCCTGACGGATTGCAGTTCCCACGCAGTCGTTTCCTGTGTCACCGCCTCCGATGATTACTACATTTTTACCCTTTGCAGATACGAATTTACCGTCCTTTAAGCCTGAGTTTAAAAGGCTCTTGGTATTCTGTGTCAGATAATCTACTGCAAAATATATGCCCTCTGCATCTCGTCCTGCTGCCTTTATATCTCTTGGGTTCTTGGCTCCACAGCAGAGGATTACCCTGTCGTATTCCTTATATAACTGTGCAGGCTTAATATCCACACCTACATTGCAGCTTGTGACAAAATGTACACCCTCTGCCTTCATTACCTCGATTTTTCTGTCTATGATGTGCTTTTCCAGCTTCATATTTGGAATACCATACATGAGAAGTCCGCCAAGTCTGTCCTCTCTCTCATATACAGTCACATCATGCCCTCTCTGGTTGAGCTGGTCTGCTGCTGCAAGGCCTGATGGTCCAGATCCTATAATCGCTACCTTTTTACCCGTTCTGATCTTTGGCGGCTTTGGCGCTGCATAGCCCCTTTCATAGGCTGTCTCTATGATTCCATGCTCGTTATCCCTTACAGACACCGGGTCTCCCCAGTGTCCACA
>URLU01000259.1 GCA_900548765.1 uncultured Lachnobacterium sp. | reverse complement strand
TTGCCAGACAGTATTTAGCGAGGCAAACGGATATGACTTACAGTTCGTAGATTGTGATAACGATTCAGCAGTACAGATTGAGGCAGTAAGAGGCTTCATCGAGCAGCAGGTTGACTACATAATCATCGACCCAATCGTTTCAACAGGATGGGATACAGTACTTACAGAGTGCGAGGATGCAGGAATTCCTGTTATCGTAATCGATCGTACAATTGAAGATTCAGACAAATATGTTTCATGGGTTGGATCTAACTTCAAGACAGAAGGTCTTGCAGCAGGTGAGTGGTTAAAGGCTTACACAGAGGCAAAGGGAATCAGCGATGTGAATATACTTGTTATCGAAGGTACTACAGGAGCTTCAGCTCAGATTGGACGTACAGAAGGATTCAAAGAGATTGCAGATGCAAACGGATGGAACATTCTTGATTCCCAGAGCGGTGACTTCACAGAAGCTGGTGGACAGGAAGTTATGGAGTCTTACTGCAAGAGTTATGATGGACAGTTTAACGTAGTTGTATGTCAGAACGATAACGAGGCATTTGGTGCTATGACAGCTATGAAGAATGCTGGTGTATCTTATGGTGTTGACGGAGACGTTATCTTAGTTTCATTTGATGCTTGTACAGCAGGTCTTGAGAAAGTATTAGCTGGTGAAATTAATGCAGATTTCGAGTGTAACCCACTTGCAGCTCCATTTGTAGAGCAGGTTATCCAGGCACTGCAGAATGGCGAGACACCAGAGAAGGAAGTATACATGACAGAGCATTGGTTTGTAAACGAAGATATCCTCTCATCTATTAATGTTAATGGAGAAGATCAGGAGCTCACAGTTGTTGACCAGTCTATCATTGATGCGCAGTACTAATTAAAGTTAGTGATGTTTATTCTGGGAGGAGATCCGACTGGGGCTCCTCCCGTTTTATGAAAGGGTGTTATTATGGACAAAAATGTAGTGCTTACCATGAGGGGAATATCCATGACATTCCCTGGAGTAAAAGCATTGGATAATGTGGATTTAACTCTTCGTAAGGGCGAAATTATGGCACTAATGGGTGAAAATGGTGCCGGCAAATCTACGTTAATCAAATGTCTTACCGGAATTAATGCCTTTGAGGCAGGAGAAATTCGTGTGGAGGGAATTGATGGACCAGTTGTTAATCATTCAACCCTTGATGCACAGAAAAAAGGAATATCAACAGTATATCAGGAAGTAAACCTGTGTCCGAACTTAAGCGTTGCAGAAAACTTATACATCGGCCGTGAACCTAGAACAAAATTAGGAACAATCGACTGGAAGGAAATGACAGCACGCTCAAGTAAAATTATGAAGGAATTGGAGCTGGATGTAGATGTTACAAGAACTCTTGAGGATTACTCATTAGCACTTCAGCAGATGATTGCCATTGCAAGAGCTGTGGATATGGAGTGTAAGGTTCTTATTCTTGATGAGCCAACTTCTTCACTGGACGACAATGAGGTAGCAAAATTATTTAAGCTGATGCGTCAGTTAAAGGATAAGGGTGTTTCGATTGTATTCGTTACCCACTTCCTTGAGCAGGTATATGAGGTCTGCGACCGCATCACAGTACTTAGAAATGGAACATTAGTCGGTGAGTATCCTATAGCAGAGCTCCCTAGAGTTAAGCTGGTAGCTGCTATGATGGGAAAAGACTTTGACGATTTGGCAGCTATAAAGACTGAGGATAACGTCGACTTCAAGGATGCACCATTGGTAGTAAATGCCAAGGGCATGAGCCATAAGGGAACAATCAAGCCTTTTGATTTACAAATCCACAAGGGCGAGGTTGTTGGTCTGACAGGTCTTCTGGGCTCGGGACGTAGTGAACTCGCAAGGGTAATCTATGGTGCAGATAAAAATCAGACAGGCGAGTTGGAATTTAAGGGAGAGAAGGTTAAGATTAACGCTCCTATTGATGCAATGAACCTTGGTATGGGATTATTACCGGATGATAGAAAGGCAGAGGGTATTATAGCTGATTTGTCAGTCAGAGAGAATATCATTCTTGCACTTCAGACAAAGCGTGGAATGTTCCACCTCTTACCTATGAGCAAACAGATTGAAATTGCTGATAAATACATCGAGATGCTTCAGATTAAGACTGCCAGCAGAGAAACATTGATTGGTCAGCTCTCAGGAGGAAACCAGCAGAAGGCTATTCTGGCAAGATGGCTTGCTACAGACCCGGATTTCCTTATTCTTGATGAGCCTACACGAGGTATTGATGTAGGTACAAAGACAGAGATTCAGAAGCTTGTATTAAAGCTCGCGAAAGAAGGAAAGAGTCTTATCTTTATATCTTCTGAGATTGAAGAGATGATTCGTACATGTAATAAGCTTATTATATTACGAGATGGCCAGGTAGTAGGAGAAATTACCGAGAACCTTACACAGGAGAATGTAATGAGCGGAATTGCAGGAGGTGGAGAAAATGACTAAATTGAAAAAGCTTGTAAGCAAGCCGCTGTTTCTGCCAATTTTCTGTATGATTCTTGTTATGGCAGTTAACATTATATATGATGTTGCCAACGGAAACTTTGCCTTAAACTTCTTCACTATTTCAGTGAGAAATGGGATTTTATATGGCAGATTAATTGATGTATTAAATCGTGGCAGTGAGATTGCTATTCTTGCA
>URLU01000258.1 GCA_900548765.1 uncultured Lachnobacterium sp. | reverse complement strand
ACATGACAGTCCAGGTCAAAGTAAGAGCATGCCATTGAGAGGGCTGTACCCCACTGGCCTGCCCCTGTCTCTGTAGTTACACCCTTAAGTCCCTGCTTCTTTGCGTAATAAGCCTGGGCTATGGCAGAGTTAAGCTTGTGGCTTCCGGATGTATTGTTTCCTTCAAATTTATAGTAAATATGGGCTGGAGTGTCAAGCTTCTTCTCCAGACAATAAGCTCTTACCAGAGGAGATGGTCTGTACATTTTATAAAAATTCCTGATTTCCTCCGGAATATCAAAATATGGTGTAGTATCATCCAGCTCCTGCCTTGCCAGTTCTGTACAGAATATGCCTGAAAGCTCATCAAGTGTGACTGGCTTGTGGGTTGCAGGGTTTAGGATTGGTGCCGGCTTTTTCTTCATATCAGCGCGCACGTTGTACCACTGCTTAGGCATCTCGTTTTCTTCTAGGTAAATTTTGTATGGTATCTCTTTCATATTCTCGTCCCTTTCCTATGCATTTTTCCTAATTATAGCATAATATTGTGGAAACTTCGTATTTCAATAAATTATAGCTTTTATAACTAAAAAACATTAACTAATATAAATTGCATTTTTACCTATTAAATGTTAGAATTTACGTGAAATAGGATAAATGAAAAATGAATTGTTTAAAAAATGGGAACATTGGGTGGAAAATGAGAAAAATACTTATAGTAGACGACGCTCCCATAAACAGGGAGCTGCTAAAAATAATTTTTGAAGAAGACTTCGACATAATTGAAGCAGGAAATGGTGTGGAGGCAATCGAGAAGCTGGATGAATACAAGGATGAGCTTTGCCTGATATTCTTAGACTTAATCATGCCGGAAAAATCAGGAATCGATGTGTTAAGCCACATGAAGGAGACTGGGGAATCAGAGCATATACCTGTTATTATGATTACAGGAGAGGCAACCACAGAGTCAGATGCCATGGCATATGAGCTGGGAGCAGCCGATATTATATACAAGCCATTTGCCCGCAGAGTCGTGACCAGAAGAGCCTTAAATATCATTGAGCTTTATGACACCAGAAATAATATGGAGAAGGAGCTGGAGGAGAGGACAAAGGAGCTTACCAAAACTATGCAGCATCTTGAGGATGCTCATGCCCGGCTGAAGAAAAACAATGACTTTTTGGTAAACGCCTTAAGCTCTGTTGTAGAGTTCAGAAGCCTTGAGTCTGGTGAGCATGTAAAGAGTGTGCAGAAGCTCACATATATTATTCTTCAGAAATGGGTGGAGATGCATCCAGAGTGCCATTACACAGAGATGGATATAACACAGATGGCAAATGCCGCAGCTCTTCATGATATTGGAAAAATCGCTATTCCGGACAATATCCTGCTTAAGCCGGGCAAGCTCACCAAGGAAGAGTTTGAGATTATGAAAACCCACACTACAAAGGGCTGTGAAATTCTGGAGAGATTCAAGCAGGAGGACAGCGATTATTACCGCTACTGCTATGACATATGCAGATACCATCATGAGAGATATGACGGCAAGGGCTATCCGGATGGACTTGCAGGGGATGAGATTCCACTGTGGGCACAGATTGTATCGGTGGTGGATGTCTATGATGCACTTGTAAGTCCGAGAGTCTACAAGGCAGCTTTCAGTGTGGATGAAGCCTTCAGAATGATTTATGATGGTGAGTGCGGTACATTTAATCCTGCCGTGCTTGAGTGTCTGAAGGAAGCAAGACCGGAGATTGTTGAGTATACAGCCAGAAAATCCCAGTAAGATGTCCTGCAAAGTATACAGCCCATAAAATACTAAGTCCCAAAGTTGATAAGATGACAAAAATTATATGGATAAGACATGATATTTACCTGTGAGCCTGTAAATATTATGCCTTATCTTTTTGTGCCAAAGTATGCAATAAAAGCTGCCGGTGGCAGGTTTTATGTATGCCAAAGCATGCAAGAGAAGCTGCCAGTGGCAGGTTTTATGTATGGAAAATAAATCTGATTAGTGGTAGCATATTTCTTAGCAAAAAACATGAAATATGCTTATTACTGGAAAACCTATAAACAGGAGGAATAATACAGATGGAAGACAAGCTGCTTGGAGCACTTATCGGGCTTGCAAAGTCTACGGCGAATACAGCACCAGTGGAGACCACACTAGAGACTCTGGTGGATGGACTTGCACTTTTGTATTCGATTGGAAATCTCCATAAGAAAAAAGAAAATTTATGTGCCGAAGACGGTCCAGATGGAAATAAAGATGCAGACAATTCCGCATTAGGTTGTGAGCTTGCCCAGATGACCGACCGTGTCCATGAGGAAAAATTCAGGCTGGTCCCGGACTGCGCCCTGTGCCAGTCGCCCTGCGGAAACACCAGTGACTATGATGCAAGTCTCTTTAGAAAAAGTCAGGCTCCAAACCAGAAGCTCAATCTTGAGATAATCGCGGGACTTGAAAAAATTGCCTACAGCATCAGGCAGAAAAAGGCAAAGCTTCATCTGGATGATGATATCAGCGGCTTATTTTTCAGGGCACTTGCAGTGACAAGCTTTGACTGGGCAGAGGATGACCTGCTTGAGCTTAAAGCAGAGGTTGACAAGTATCTTTTAATTTGTTAGCATCAAAGAGTAAACCGTTGATTGAGAGTAGTAGGTATATGAAAGTGTCTCAGAGAGCTGCAGGCGGTGGAAAGCA
>URLU01000257.1 GCA_900548765.1 uncultured Lachnobacterium sp. | reverse complement strand
TGTATAAATGAATGGTTTTCCTTTTTCAATCTGAACAACATCAACTGTAGGACGTGAAACAATATCAACACCACTCTCATCAATAGCTGATGGGTATGTCTGCTGCATTAACTCGTTTGCTGCATCTTCGTAGAAGATCTCTGCTCCATACATCTTCTCAATCATGGCTCTTGGAACCTTTCCTTTACGGAAACCAGGAACACTAATCTGTTTCTTCTGTTTATTGTAAGCAGTGTTTAATGCTTTCTCTAATTCCTCTGCTGAAACCTCAATAGTAAGTTTCGCCATGTTGTGCTCTAAATTTTCAACCTTTACGCTCATTACTAACGTTATCCTCCTTAAAATGTTTAAATAAAGAGTCCCGTGACTCTTTCTCGCGTACATTGCCATTTACGGCTTTATTTATTTTTGCCACAAATGGGCATAATGCGACTACTAAAGTCACCACTCGATTATAGCACACGATTTTTCAATTGGCTAGTATTTTTTTATATTATGTCAGCATTATTTTACGTTACTGTTCAAACGCAGGCTTGACGCCACGCTGTAAGTGTGAGCAGTAACTATTTTACTGCGTCAAGTGCCTGTGACAGGTCTGCAATCAGGTCATCTTTACTCTCAAGACCACAGGAAATACGCACAAGGCCTGCCGGTATTCCTGCCGCCTTAAGCTGCTCATCATTCATCTGTCTGTGGGTTGATGTGGCAGGGTTTAAGCAGCAGGTTCTGGCATCTGCCACATGGGTCTCAATAGCAGCAAGCTTAAGTTCCTTCATGAATGCCTCTGCTGCCTCTCTGCCCCCCTTTAGTTCAAAGGATACTACGCCGCAGCCTCCCTTGGGCATATACTTCTTTGCTATCTCGTGGTATTTGTCTGTCGAAAGTCCCGGATAGTTCACATGAGCCACCTTTGGATGGCTATTTAAAAACTCAGCCACAGCCTGTCCATTTTCCACATGTCTTTCCATACGGACATGCAGGGACTCCAGTCCAAGATTTAAAATAAACGCCTGCTGTGGTGCCTGTATGCTGCCCAAATCTCTCATAAGCTGGCTGGTTGCCTTGGTGATAAAGGCCCCCTCTTTTCCAAACTTCTCTGCATATGTAATTCCATGGTATGACTCGTCCGGTGTGCAAAGTCCAGGGAACTTGTCCGCATGCGCCATCCAGTCAAACCTTCCAGAGTCTACAATCGCTCCACCTACTGCCGCACCATGTCCGTCCATATACTTGGTAGTTGAATGTGTAACGATATCTGCTCCCCACTCGATTGGACGACAGTTAACTGGTGTTGGAAATGTATTATCCACTATAAGAGGCACTCCATGCGCATGGGCTGCCTTTGCAAATTTTTCAATGTCAAGCACTGTAAGAGCCGGATTAGCTATAGTCTCTCCAAATACGGCTCTGGTATTGTCCTTAAAGGCTGCGTTAAGCTCTTCCTCTGTGCAGTCAGGTGATACAAAAGTTGCATCCACTCCCATCTTTCTCATGGTTGTGTCAATCAGATTAAATGTACCGCCGTATATTGATGATGAAGCTACTATATGACTGCCGGCCTCGCAGATATTAAAAAGCGCAAAGAAATTGGCTGCCTGTCCTGAGGATGTGAGCATCGCTGCTGTTCCCCCCTCCATATCAGCAATCTTGGCCGCTACATAATCATTGGTTGGGTTCTGAAGTCTGGTGTAAAAATATCCTTCTGCTTCCAAATCAAACAGCTTACCCATGTCCTCGCTGGTGTTGTATTTAAAAGTTGTTGACTGCACAATCGGTATCTGACGCGGCTCTCCGTTGCCTGGTCTATAGCCTGACTGTACGCATTTTGTTTCCATTTTAAAATCGCTCATTTTCTTCCTCCCTCATTTACTCTGTATTTGATTGTAACCTATTAACCCCCGCTTTACAACAAGGAAAAAGACGGGCGATACAATCATGCATGCCCGTCTTTTTATGAAGCAGCTCATTTTTGCATAATCCCGCAGCTTATTTCTGCATTGACTGCTCCTGCTTCATAATCATCTGCTTAACCATTTCTCCACCAATACTTCCAGCTTCTCTTGAAGTAAGGTCACCATTGTAACCCTCCTTGAGGTTTACACCTAACTCTGAAGCAACCTCTTCCTTGAATCTGTTCATTGCCTCTTTGGCCTCTGGTACAGCCATACGATTAGTACCTGAATTTTTACTACTTGCCATAATACTCGCCTCCTTTTGTTGTGAGCATATTTATTGCTCACGATTATTGTAACCGCGAACACAAAATATATTACAAAAGAAGATTGGTAATTTTTAGGCAATTTTAATTGCTAACTTTCCACATTTAGGTTGTGTTAATCTACTGATACACCAGTCCTGTTTTGATTTTTTCAACCGACTCATCATCAGCAAAATATCTTACGATTTCAAGAGCAAAAGCTATCGCTGTGCCCATTCCACGGCTTGTGATTACATTATCATCTACTACCACCGGCTCCTCAAGCCATGTGGCTCCTAAAAGCTTATCTTCAAAGCCCGGATGGCAGGTTGCTTTTTTACCTTCTAATAAGCCTGCCTGTCCAAGCACACTTGGAGCTGCACAGATTGCACTGACAAGCTTGCCCTGTGCCGCAAATTCACGGATTACCCTGTCCACTGTCTCATCAGCCCCGAGATTTAGTGTGCCTGGCATTCCGCCCGGAAGCACAATTCCAT
>URLU01000256.1 GCA_900548765.1 uncultured Lachnobacterium sp. | reverse complement strand
TCTCATTGGTTTCAATTACTTCACCGATATTTATCATTATTATTCTCCTTTTTGCTGCTTATGAACGATTAGATACGATGCATCATCTCAAAGATTTCTTCTCTCTGACACTTAATAGAAACACCTATCTTTTCGCCAAGTGCATCTAAATCATCTGCAATATCAGCGAAAGCTTTCTCTGTAGCAGCGAAATCGACTATCATCATCATGTTAAAAAAGCCAGATACAATAGTTTGTGAAATATCTAACACATTAATTTTGTTTTCTGAAAGATATGTACATACCTTTGCAATGATTCCTACAGTATCCTTTCCTACAACAGTGATAATGACTTTGTCCCTTGTGTTTTCCATAATGTTCTCCTATTCCTTTCTATTCTACACGGATAGCTGGCGATACAGTATCTCTCTTAGCCACATACATTGGGAAATCCTCCGCCTTATATGGATTATCTCCCATAGTAACCTCAAGTCTTACTGCCTCATATGCTAATTCCTCATAGTTATTTTCCTTACTGAGATGCCCCAGCATAACAGTTTTAAAGCTATCATGAAGAAGCTCACATAATAATTGTCCACTTCTTTCATTTGACAAATGACCTCTATCGCCAAGAATTCTTTGCTTTAAAGGATATGGATAGCTGCCAGTCTGCAACATATGTATATCATGATTTGCCTCTAAAAGCAATACATCCAGATTTTGCAGTTCATCTACGATCTCATTATCGTAGGTTCCCAAATCTGTTATAACAGCCATTCTCTTTCCATTGTAGTCCACCCTGTATGCCACAGGGTCTGCTGCATCATGAGATATATGCAGCGGCTTTAGTCTGAGTGCACCTATATCAAACTCATCACCGGCATTGATTGGATGAAATAATTCATCATCAATTTTTCCAACTGATTTTACATTTTTTATTGCCTCTATTGTTTTCGCTGTAGCATAAATCGGCAAATTATGTCTCCTTGCCATTACTCCAATACCAGCTATGTGGTCTATGTGCTCATGAGTCACCAGAATTGCACTGATGTCATCTGCCTTTAAATCAAACTCAGCCAGACCATTTTCAATTCTTTTCCCACTTATTCCTGCATCTATCAGGACATGCTCATCATCATTTCCTACGCAAATACAGTTACCACTGCTGCCACTGGCAATACTGCATAATTCTAACATATTAATTCTCTTTCCAGTATAATTCTATTTTGTCTCCATCATGTAACAGCTCTGAGAACTGAGCATCCCTGCCATTTAAAAGTGTGGCAATGGCACGTCCCTTACCAGCCTGTAAGTCAAAAGTGATTCTGTCAAAAATGTCCACAAATATGTATTCATCCTTGCCCATAAGCTCTACGACTTCACCATTTACATGGACAAATATGCTTGTTCCTGCTGGTGAAGCCTCTTCTGGCTGTTCAGCTCCAGCCTCCTGCTGTGGAGCTTCCTCTGCCACGTTTTGCAGCTTTTCTTCTGTTGCTGCCTCTTCTACTGCTGTGCTTGAGTCCTTCTCCTGTCTTGCCCTCTCTTCTGCTTCTAATGCTGGAGTCTTTGCAAATATAACCCTGCCGTCAGCTTCTGTTTCATCATTATTGCCATTTGCAGAAATATTTTCCTGATTACCACTTTTTTCTGTAGCATGAGCACTTTCTATATTCTCACTTTCATCTGTAGCAGGAGCTCCTTCTGTATTCTCACTTTCTTCTAAAGAGGAGACATCTGCCACAAAATCATCATCGATATTCTGAGTCTCATATGCTTTGTTTTCACTGCCGACAGTCTCCCCGCCATAATCACTTCTCTGCTCTCTTGCCAGACCATACTCATCTATTGACCACTCAATTGAAAAGTTTTCATAAACCAGAGTGTCCATTGTGGCTTCCCTGTTATTAACCAATATCTCCTGGTCATCATCTATAACCACATCCATGAACTCTGCAATCTGGCTGACGGTATAAAAATTTCTTGTCTCAATGACATCGCCTTCCTGAATCTCATAATCCTCAGGCTCTAAGCTTCCGTTTACCTGTACAAATTTTGGACAGACAACAGTTCTTCCATTAATCTGGAAAGTAAGCTTGGATGTATTATATTCCTCCAACTGTCCCACTGTATATACTGCCGGAGCCCCGGATGTTGATGGTTCTATTGTAATCTCGCTGTTTGGCTCAAGGGGGGTATTGATGTTTGCCGGCCTGCCATTCATCTTTACGATAGCAGCCTCACCAGCCTCACCTCTTGCAATTCTTGAAGAACCATTCACAGTGAAATTAATAGGTGTTCCACGCTTAGGGAAAAGCTGGTCATTTGGAAATCCTGCCTGCAAAGCTGCATCCACAATCGTCAAGCGGTTATTATCATACAGCTTCAGACGCTCTCCATTAAATCTGACCATGATAAAATTATTCTTCTGCTCATAATAGTTGAGACAGATTCCTATTGGCGTAACCAGAAGTGGGTCTTTAGCCATCTCCTCCTGTTGGAAGATTACCTCTCCAAGCACTTCCTCTCCTCTGAGCGCTACCCGCTCCTCTGGAATATCAAGTCTCTTTGCCAGCCCCTCTGTAAAGCCGTGGACTTTTCCCCCTCCACCAACTACAAAGCATGCACTGACTGTCTCGCCACCATTTAATTCTTTTATCTTGGAAGCAACCTCAGTTGTTATCTTCTCTACCACAGGAGCAACCACCTCCCATAC
>URLU01000255.1 GCA_900548765.1 uncultured Lachnobacterium sp. | reverse complement strand
TGACTCCCATGATGGCGAACTGCCCGCATTGGGCAATCAGCACGTTTTTCCTGTTTTTTATAAAGCCTGTTGCCACCATCACTGCGGCACCGGCAAGAGCAACTATGTTTCCGATTAATATTAGGTTCATTATGTAATCTCCATGTGTTACAAATATTATTTGCGGAGCCTTAAAAGCTTTGGTGTAAGCTTGAGCCTCAGCATTTCATTTATGAATTTGTTTGGGGCATCCTGCGCACAGATATATGTAAAGCAGATGGTAAGACATATAAGTAGTGGCAGTGTAAAAGCACTCACATCATCCAGATAATCATACAGTCCACAGAATTTAAGCACATCACGGATGAGCCTGTGAAGCATATATATAGGCATGGTACGCTGACCGATTATGGAAATCTGGGTCTTTCCCTTTGGAATAAAAAACATCAAAGCCCAGGACATAATAAGGGCGGATGCCATGAAAAACAATCTGACCAGGGGCCCAGCCCAGTAGTGGTCCAAATCCGAGTAAGGGATGTTCTGGTAGACCATTTCCATCTCGTCCTTGATTTTGGTGCCGAATCTCAGGAAAAAAGCACCCAGCATCACTGCCAGAGCGATCACCGGCAGACAGAATTTCTTGTTCATGGTTTTTGCCAGAGAATCCTTGTCCATGAAAAATCCCAAAAAGAAAAATGGACCAAATACCAGTATTCTTGACAAGCAGAGTACATCGCCCACTGAATCAAAATATCCCACAATTAGCGCGAGTGGTATGCTTATTGCAAATACAAGAGCGGGCTTCATTTTTTTGACTACAGGAATCAGCAGATACCAGGTCATCATGGCAAACATATACCATGGAGCTCCACTCTGCTTAAAGAAATTAATATCTGAGAACTTCCTGTAATGGAACAGGGCATATACAATCTGGATAGCCACAACGAATATTATGTAAGCCTTGAGAAAATACAGGATTTTCTCAAAATTATATTTTCCGTTTTTATAGATGCTCTTTGAAAAATATCCCGACACAAATATAAAAAGCGGCATATGAAATACATATATTAACCTCTTTAGGTTGACCAGAAAATTGTCGTCATGAATAGGCAGCAGAAAATGTCCAAGTACAACCAGGAAGATAAGTACTGCTTTTAAATTATCAAAATAGTAATCTCGTTCTTTTTCCATTTTTTTGCCTTCAAAATTTATCATTTATTTATACATAGCAGCTGCCCTACATAAAACCTGCCACCGGCAGCTTTTATTGCATACTTTGGCATACAGAGAACCTGCACTGGCAGCTTTAATTGCATACTTTGGTATCAACCGGAGCTGTCAGCTTTTATCTCAGACGTTGGGATGTAAGAGCCTCAGCCCTGGCAAGTGCAGCATCTATATTTTCACAGATGTTCTCCTTGCCGATTTTATCAGCAAATCCAGATTTGTCAAGTACATGCATAGGCTGCTCATTCACATGGGAGAGGAGTAAGGTAATGCCTCTCTTCTGGCAGGCTGCGTAAGCTTCCTCTAACACCTCTTCACCGGATACATCCATGGCGGGCACGTTTCTCATACGAAGAATCAGCACATTTTTGTGCTTCTCATCACTGAGCAGATCAAGGAATGAGCTTGTGGCACCGAAGAAAAGCGGACCTGATATCTCATATACAAGGGCATTGGCAGGCACGTTTTTTAAATCTGTATGCTCTGATATTTCGTTCTCATCCAAATCCTCCTTGTATACCCATGCCTTAACCTCTGCCACATCTGACATTCTCTTCATAAAGAGGAAAGCAGCAAGCACCATGCCCACCTCAATTGCCACTACAAGGTCAAAGAAGACCGTGAGGACAAAGGTCACGATAAGGACTGTGATATCACTCTTTGGTGCTGTCTTAATCATATGTCCAAATGTACGCCAGCCACTCATATTGTAGGCAACCATAATCAGTATAGAAGCAAGGCATGTCATAGGTATCATAGACGCATATGGCATCAAAAACAGCAATATGAATAAAAGTGTTACAGCATGAACCATGCCGGCTACGGGAGTACGACCGCCGTTTTTGACATTGGCAGCAGTACGGGCAATAGCACCGGTAGCTGGGATGCCGCCAAAGAGTGAGGACATGATGTTTCCAACACCCTGTCCCACAAGCTCAGCATTAGAGCGGTGGTGGCCACCAATCATACCATCAGACACCACACAGGATAAGAGTGACTCAATCGAAGCGAGGATTGCGATGGTAAAAGCAGGCTGAATCATTTCCTCAACCAGTTTAAAGCTCAATTCAGGTACAGCGAATTTAGGAAAACCAGACTTAATCTCATATAAATCCCCGATTGTAGCCACATTTAAGTTAAGTCCCTGTACCAGAACCGTTGTAACGATAATTGCGATAAGTGAACCCGGAATTTTCTGATTGATTTTAGACCAGAAAATCTGGATTAAGAGAGCAAGTATTCCGATTGCAAAAGTAAGCCAGTCAATAGTGTGGAAATTCTGGGCATATGCCAGGATTTTATCAGCAAATTCAGAAGGCACAGCCCCCATCTTGAGACCGAAAAAGTCCTTAAGCTGACCGGCGAAAATACCAACTGCGATGCCAAAGGTAAAGCCCACGGTGATAGTCTTAGGGATGAATTTAATCAGATTACCAAAATGAAGCAGTCCCATGACAATCATGATGATACCTGACAGAAAAGTAGCGAC
>URLU01000254.1 GCA_900548765.1 uncultured Lachnobacterium sp. | reverse complement strand
ACGGAATATTTGCAGAGGCAGTAATATCTCAGGGCAGCAGCGAGAGAAAGGTTGATGCAAACGGCAACGGACGTCTTGACGCAGTCTGCAACATCATAAAGCAGTACTTTGACATCAGCTTTGAACTGACAACCTACGAGGAGCATGCCCTGTCCCATGGCTCATCCTCAAAGGCGATGGCATATGTGGGCATAACCTATCAGGGCAGCATGTTCTGGGGTGTGGGCACGGATGAGGATATCATAAAGGCATCCATAAATGCCCTTGTGGTAGCGGTAAACCACCTGCTCGACACCTTAAAGAGCACAACTGTAAAGGACGAGAGATATGTAGCCATGTTAAACTATATCCAGTCCAACTATAAGACTGTAAATCTCACAAATCTTGCCGCAGAGTTTCACCTGTCAGAGCCGTATGTATCGAAATATATAAAGGAAAAGTCAGGCAAAAACTTTGGCGATCTCCTGACTCATGCCAAGATGAAAAAAGCCCGCTCACTGCTTAGAAACGGCACCATGACAGTTGAAAATATAGCCTATGAATCAGGATATCAGAATGTGGAGCATTTTAACAGACAGTTTAGAAAGCTTTATGATATGACTCCTCTTGAGTATAGAAATGCAAAAAATAAATAATTATGTTTTGAATTGGGAGAAAAGTACTTTGTATTTTGCAGATGTTCTGCTATAATCTTTATAGCTTTTAAAATAATACTAGAAAAGAGAGATGAAAAATGGCAAGTATTTTAGTGTGTGATGATGCAGCATTTATGAGAATGACTCTTATAAAAATTTTACAGGGAGCCGGTCATGATGTGATTGGCGAAGCAGCAAATGGTATAGAAGCACTTGAAGAATACAAGGTGTTAAAGCCGGATGTCGTGCTGATGGATATTACAATGCCTGAAAGAAATGGTCTTGAGGCGACAAAGGATATTACAGAGTATGACCCGGAGGCCACAGTTATCATGGTTTCAGCTCTTGGACAGCAGGATAAGGTTTTTACAGCTATTGCAAATGGAGCGAAGGATTTCGTGGTAAAACCATTTGAGCCAGATAAGATTATACAGTGTATCTCTAAGTATATCTAATTTTACCCCCACATCATTGGATGTGGGGAATTTTAGTGCCAAAGTATGCAAGAGAAGCTGCCGGTGGCAGGTTTTATGCATTACCATGCATGCAGAGAGCCTGCTGGTGGGGATATGGGCTTATGCCGGTTATTCGTGGCATTGGCAGTGGAAGGTCTGACATATGTTGTAATTACAACATATATAGTGGAATAATCTGGATATACTGTATCTATAGCTGCACAGCATATGGGCAGCTGCTATATAAATGGATAAGCAGGAGGAAAATATTATGAGTAAAGTAGTAAATTCAAGAAAAGCAGTTATGATAGGCTGCGGTTTTGTAGGTTCAGCATCAGTTTTTGCACTTATGCAGAGTGGGCTTTTTACAGAGATAGTCCTGATAGATGCGGATAAGAATAAGGCAGAGGGCGAGGCTATGGATATAAGCCATGGGATTCCTTTTGCCAGACAGATGAAAATATATGCAGGGGATTATGATGATGTCTCTGACGCAGGAATTATAATCATATCAGCAGGAGCAGGACAGAAGCCGGGGGAGACAAGACTGGACCTGGTTCACAAGAATGTAAATATTTTTAAGTCAATTATTCCGGAAATAGCAAAGCGTGATTTTGGAGGAATCCTTTTGGTTGTGGCAAATCCGGTTGACATACTGACACAGGTTGCAATCAAGCTGTCAGGACTTCCGGAGGAGCGCGTAATTGGTTCAGGAACTGTGCTTGACACAGCCAGACTTAAGTATGCATTGGGAGAGCACTTGTCAGTGGACAGCAGAAGCGTGCATGCTTTTATCGTTGGAGAGCATGGAGACAGCGAGGTTGTAGCCTGGAGCTCAGCCAATGTCTCAGGTGTGGAGATTCCAAAATTCTGTGAGATGAGAGGACACTACAAGCACAGGGAAAATGCCGACGAAATTGCCCAGAACGTTAAAAACAGTGCCTATGAGATTATTAATAGAAAGCATGCCACATATTACGGAGTTGCAATGGCTGTAAAGCGAATCTGTGAGGCAATCATCAGGGATGAGAAGACTGTTCTTCCGGTTTCACACATGATGCACGGAGCCTACGGCATAGAGGGGGTAGTAATCAGTATGCCGGCAATAGTGGGGGCAGATGGACTTGAGACTGATGTGCCAATCGAATTAAATGGTGAGGAGGCACTTAAGCTTAAGGAATCAGCAGATGCGCTCAAAGAAATAGTTGATAGTCTTGAGCTTTAGTCTTATAATTGGAAATATAGCTATACAAAGTTAAGAAGGCATTTATATACAGATGCTGGAAAGTGTGTGAATATGTCGGGGAAGAATATAACATTTGAAGATTATATGGAAATGATAAAGATGTATGCACCTTGTATGGATGACTACCCATATGTGATGGATTTGGAGAGAGATGTATACTATATTTCCGAAAAGGCTGTTGATAGATTTAATATTCCAGGAGCCTTTTTTGATAATGCAATAAAGACTCATGGAGAGTTTGTCCATAAGGATGATGTGGCGGTTCTTACCAAGGATTTAAATGACATTATGGAGGGGAAAAAGAAGGAGCACGATATCACCTACAGATGGCTGGATCATAATAACAGACCTATATGGATTAACTGTCGTGGCAGGGTTATCGAAGGCGATGGAGACAGACCAAGG
>URLU01000253.1 GCA_900548765.1 uncultured Lachnobacterium sp. | reverse complement strand
TGATATGGCTTCACAATACGAAAACCTCCTGTCCAACACCATTGATAACAGCGATATAAGCAGAATCAATGCCAATGCAGGCAAAAGTGCTGTTGAGGTAAGTGACGATACAGTTGAAATTCTTAAGGCTGGAATAAAGTATGGAGAATTAAGCCATGGTGCCTTTGACATCACAATCGGCAATCTCTCATCCCTCTGGGATTTCTCAGAAATTGCAGAAAATACCGACTCAGATGATAATGAGGTGGATGCTTCCTATCTGCCCCCTGATGAAGAGATAGCTTCTATCATAAAGCATATTGATTATACCAAAATTGAGATTGATGGTAATAAGGTTAAGCTTTTAGATGCAGGCGCAAAGCTTGATTTAGGCGGCATTGCCAAAGGCTTTATTGCTGACAAGATGAAAGCCTATCTCACCTCCCAGGGAATAAACTCCGGTTTTATAAATCTCGGCGGTAATGTACTCACTCTGGGGGAAAAGGCAGATGCTACAGATTACACAATCGGCATTCAGAGGCCCTTTGACGAATCAGGAAACACAATTACAACTGTTGAGGTAAAGGATAAGTCCGTCGTAACCTCTGGCATATATGAGAGATACTACAGAGTTAACGGAAAAATCTATCATCACATTCTGGATGTATCAACCGGCTATCCATATGACAATGGATTGTATTCTGTGACCATAATAAGTGACTCCTCTATGGATGGTGATGCACTGAGCACCATATGCTTTGCCCTGGGGCTTGATAAGGGCATGGAGCTGATTGAATCACTGGATGATGTGGAGGCTGTATTTGTGACAGATGATTATGAGATTATCTCTTCTTCCGGTGTATAGCAGTTCTGAGATGTGAGTAAACTATAGAATATATGCTTTGGTGCTTCCCACCTTAGAGGTTTTGAAAATCGGATGACAGACAGTGTATTTCATCCGATTAATTTTAGGTTTTGGGTGGGAAGTTATATAATATACAGTCATTTTATTTTAACTGAGATTCATTAATCTCAGCTTCTGCGGATATACACCGAAAGTCAAATCAGTCACATCTGACACATACTCCCCATCCGCATGCAAAGTCATTTTCTCGCTCGCATGTATAACAGCTTCCCCACACGACACAAGATTAAAACCTTTTATATGGGTATGTTTTCCTGCCACCAGAAACGGCAGACACAGGAAGGTAATCCACTTTGGTATGCCCGATGCACTGCTTATGGATAATTTGCCATCATATGGGTTTGCATCCGGTGCCATAGGTACACCACCGCCCTCTGCTCTGAGATTCATTGCAGCAGCAAATATGGTTTTCTTTAGTGTACGTTTATTATTGTCATAGCTTATTTCAAAATCCGCTGTCTTCATGGAAAACAGGGTGATTATTGTCAAAATCACATATGTAAGGCTGCCAAGTCCCAGCTTATTTAAGACATTTTTGAGCTTTGAGCTAAGGGCTTTCTTGCAGACTATAGCATCAAGTCCTATACCAGAGCTTATGCCAAAGAGCTTCTTTTGGTTCTGTCCCCATCTGACAAGCCCCATATCCACAGCCCTATAACTGTCTTCTCCAGCCTTATAGGAAGATATAATCCGCTGTAGATTTTCCTCCGGCGACTTAGGCAGGTCTAACCCTCCACCGAAATCATTTCCTGAACCTGTTGGTATAATTCCAAAGCGTACTTTATCAAAGTCGGCTATTCCGTTTATGACTTCATTCATGGTACCATCACCACCGATGACGACAATACATATATTATCTTCCGGCCTTTGAGATATTTCTGATGCAAGCTTTGTGGCATGGTTCCTGCCCTGAGTTACCATATATTCATATGCTACGTCTGCTTTTATCAGGCTTTGCTGGATATCCTTCCAGATTTGTCTTGCCTTGCCTGAACGCGATGTCTCGTTGACGATAAAATACAGCATATCTACTACCTCCTACTATAACTAAAGTATAACACAAAAAAAGCCGGAACACATAATATGTTCCGGCTTTTTAATACCAAAGTATGCAGGAAAAGCTGTCAGTGACAGGTTCTCTGTATACCGCATCCGTTAATCAAATTATAAAATGATTTTCTTAGGACACTTCTCTGCACAGATGCCACATCCTGTACATTTATCCTGGTCAATGTATGCAATATTGTCGATTACATGAACCGCATCTGAAGGACAGTTCTTCTCACATAAGTGACATCCGATACATCCAACAGAACATGCTTTCATTACATCTTTGCCCTTGTCCTTAGAGCTGCATCTTACAATATGAGCTGCATCATAAGGTACTAACTCAATAAGATGCTTTGGACATGCAGCAACACACTTGCTGCAGGCCTTACACTTCTTTACATCTACCTGTGCTACTCCATCTACTACATGGATTGCATCAAATGGACAAGCCTTTACACAGCTGCCATAGCCTAAACATCCATAGTTACAAGACTTTGGTCCGCCATTAGGAACAAATGACATAGCAACACAATCCTGCACACCTGAATAATCATAGTCTACATTTGCTTTTTCACAGGTACCTGCACATTTAACAAATGCAACCTTCTTAACACCTGCGCCAGCTTCAACACCCATGATTTCAGCAACCTTGGCAGCTACTGGGTCTCCGCCTACAGGACACTGTCCTACAGGAGCCTCACCCTTTGCGATTGCAGCTGCAAGACCAGAGCATCCGGCATATCCGCAGCCACCACAGTTGTTTCCCGGAAGAACACCTAAAACAGCCTCTTCTCTAGG
>URLU01000252.1 GCA_900548765.1 uncultured Lachnobacterium sp. | reverse complement strand
GTATAAAAAATGCCAATTATCTGGTACTTGAGACAGAGGCTCAGGGAAATATCGAGTGGCTGTCCTACCCTGGTCAGCTCAGGCTTCAAGCCTACAGCCACATAGCAAATGGCGCAAACATGGTGGAATACTGGCACTGGCACTCAATCCACAACGCAATTGAGAGCTACTGGAAGGGAGTCCTATCCCATGATTTAGCCCCAAACAGAACCTACAAGGAGTGCTCTGTGGTGGGAAATGAATGGAAGCGAATCGGAAGCCATCTGGTTAACCTTAAAAAGAAAAACCGCGTAGCAGTCATAGCCAGCAACGAGGCTCTGACAGGGCTTGTGGAATTTCCAATGCAGAGTAAAACCGCAGACGGATACAACACAGTCCTCAGATGGCTGTGCGATGCCCTCTACATGATGAATATAGAATATGACATAATATCGTCACACTCAGATAATTTTTCAGATTATGATTACCTGTTTGTGCCGGCTCTTTACAGCGCAAGTGAAAACGAGCTAAAAGCATTGGACGAATATGCCTTAAATGGAGGTAATCTGCTTGTGACCTTTAAGAGTGGCTTTTCAGATGAGCACCTTAAGATATACCACGACACCCAGCCACATATTTTATGTAAGACTCTGGGAATAAAGTATGACCAGTTCACTTATCCGGCAAATGTAAAGATAAGCTATAATAACGTATCAAGCGATGCGACAGAATGGATGGAGCTTGTAACCTGTGACACAGCAGAAACACTTTGTCATTATGACCACAAGGTATGGAACACATATTCAGCCGTTACCTTAAACCGCTATGGCAGTGGACGGGCAATGTATCTGGGTGCTATGTTTGGAGAAAACACCTTAATAGAAATCTTAAAGGACTTCTTCAAGGATGACAGCAAGCTCACAAGTAATGAGTTTAATGCCAGATACCCGGTTGTAATCAAACGAGGAATAAACAGCTTAGGCAAAGAAATCGTGTACCTCCTTAACTACTCGGATAAGGATCAATCGATTGTAAACCATAAATCGAAATGCATAGAACTCATAAGTGACTGTCCTATACATGAAGGTGACACAATAACACTTGCGCCATGGGATGTCGCCATTCTGGAGTTCTAGAAGCCAATCGAAGCTGCCATCGGCATGTTCGGTTGGTGTCAGCTTCTCTGTATGCATTGCAGCACAAGAAAACCGCGATATACAAACATATATCGCGGTTTTCATATTATTTGTTATTAATTTGTCATCTAAATTACTGCACTGGTGCCATGCTTGCTATAATTGCAGAATATGCTGCCTCTGAGTCAGCAAGCTGCTGATATTTTGTCACATAACTCTTCTGGCTGTCAGACAGTGCATCATATGAAGCCCTTGCTGCTGCGATTAAATCACCGGAAGCCGCTGTGACCTCACCAATTGCATCAATTGCACTGTCAACTGCTGCCGCAGCATCCTGATCTATTCCCTTCTGGGACTCTGTTCCCGCAAGCTCGTATACAAATACCGGGAAGCCTGCTGACACATTTTCAAATATAGTCTGGGCAACTGAGTAAGGCAGGTTTACACATCCATGGGAACCATTCCTCTTGTAAATACTTCCACCGAAAGAGCTTCTCCAGGTTGCATCATGCATGCCCTCGTTGCCATTAAATGGCATCCAGAAGGAAACCGGTGTTGCATAATTTTGTCCCTTTAAAGTTGCATCTCTCTCTGTATAAGTTACTCCAAATACACCTGTATGAGTAGCATTTCCCTTTGATGGATTTCCTGATACAAAATCAGAATCAATAACAAGGCTTCCGTTTTTGTACAGATATAAATGCTGGGCTGTAAGATTTATCTCCACATATGAGTTTCCATAATCATTTCCAGTGTGGCTTGCCGCTGTGTACTTGTAATTCAGGTCTCTTGTAACCTTTTCACCACCCTTTATATCATCAATGATTGCCGCAGCCTCTGTCTCTGCGTCTATCTTCCATCCATAATGACAGTTGCTCATTGTGATTGTTGTTCCATAAGATGTAGCAAGCTGCTTTGACTTGCCATATGTATTGTACTTTGTTCCAAGCTCAGCCACATAGTCTGCTACTTTTTCCTCGTCAATCTCTACTTTTTCATTATCATTGACGCTTAACCAGTCAGCAAATGTGTTTATATCCAGAGTCTCCTTCTCAGAACCAATCTCATAATCAATTTCAGAGCCTGCATATTTATTCATAGTATCTATGGCAGCCAGAAGCTTTTCATCATCATTTGCAATCTTTGGTGCCAGATAGCCGTTTTCCTCTGTAATCTGGTAAGTATCAGCCAGTCCATAGAGAGCTTTCTCTATATTTTCCTTAAGAACCGGCTTGTCAATAGCAGTTCCCGGAACTGACTCTACAAGTGTGTAGCCATCCTTCTTATCGTAGTCTGAAACAGTGGCATCTACAGGGTCTATCTGCTTTGATTTATCCATAAAGGAAAAACCATTAAGAGTTGAATCAAGCTTATCCTCATCAAAGGTTACGATTGCTTCACTGGTATTCCGGTCTGGATTAAAAAGCTTTACAGGCCAGGCAAAACCATTCTGCTTTGAAATCATTCTGGCAATGGTATCGTCCCACTGGAGAACCATGTCAATGTCTGAACCCTTGAGTTCTGACTCTGTTCCATCGCTCTCAACTATCCTTAGCGAATAGTTTCCGATTTCATCCTCCCAGTTGTCAAACACCTTGTCAGCGCTGTAGCCTGATACATTCTTTCCATTCAAAGTAGTATTAAAGTAAAAATG
>URLU01000251.1 GCA_900548765.1 uncultured Lachnobacterium sp. | reverse complement strand
TCGATATTTCCCTGAGCCTCTGTCTCAAGTACCAGATAATTGGCATTTTTTATACCTCTTGCTATATTTCCACATGCAGTTATTTCCCGGCCTGTCAGGAAATCGTTAGATGGGTGGTATATATCGCAGCCTGCCACATCCATACATTTGGCAGCCTCATACTGGTTGACCTCCGGCTGTAAACCAAAGGAATAGTCATGCCACTCGTAGTCAAAATTCTGTGTGATGAACTGGTCTTTGTGTCGGTATTTATCCACGATTGCAGCCTGCCATGCCAGAAACTCTGTCACCAGATCTCTTTGGAATCTGCGGTATTCTGCGTGAAGACTCTGGTTTATTGTTCCTCTTATATCAGGAAAATCCTCCCAGGAATTTATCCTGTTGCTCCAGTAATCAAGCCCGAACTCGTGGTTAAATTCATTTATGTCAGGATACTGCTTTTTAAGTCTCTCCACAAACATAGCCTGTGCCCTTGGACCGCAGGTGTCATAAGGTTTAGTTTCATTATCAAGCTGATAACCGATGACACAGTCATATTTTGTGACCACTTCCATGAGCTTTTCTATAAGTATTTTTGCATGCTCCAGATATATAGGATTAGTGATGTCCATATTCTGGCGGTGTCCATAGATTGATGGACCATCATGGGTCAGGGCAAGCATGTCGTCTGCCTTGTTGGCAAGCCAAGATGGGATGGCATAGGTTGGGGTGCCGACAATTACATCCAGACCATATTTTGTGGCATAGTCTAACATATGGGTCAGGTGTGTAAAATCAAACTGCCCCTCCTGAGGCTCCCAGGTGCTCCAGGTAGATTCTGCGATTCGGATGACATTCATGCCGGCAGCCTTCATCATCTGAAAATCTGTCTCAATGCGGTCGTAGGGCATGTATTCATCGTAGTAGGCTGCACCATACAGAAGTTTATCTGTTCTCATATTTTTCCTCCAATAACTGTTGATTTATTTTATGTTTTAATGCGCGCAATTTAAGAGAATTGCGCATTAAGCATATATTCATCAAATAGAATATATTTGATTATAGCATTGTGAAAGGGGCTTTACAATTTCATATATAGCGCATTTTTAATCATTTGACATGAAAAACTTAAAAATCTATTGACAATTATGGTCGTAATACCGAAAATAGTAGTTGCGCAACTGAGTTGCGTTGGGAAATGAAAAGAGGGGGACAAATGGGTAATAATAATATAACAATATCAGATGTAGCAGAAGCTCTTGGAGTATCAAAAACTACAGTAAGCAGGGCTATATCAGGAAAAGGAAGAATTGGTGAGGCGACCAGACAGAGGGTGCTGGCATACATTGAGGAGCATGATTACAAGCCCAATGT
This sequence comes from uncultured Lachnobacterium sp., assembly GCA_900548765.1. Classification (GTDB taxonomy): domain Bacteria; phylum Bacillota; class Clostridia; order Lachnospirales; family Lachnospiraceae; genus Roseburia. The sequence continues at coordinate 1,461 of URLU01000251.1, read as the reverse complement.
AATTGCAAAATCCCTTGCACAGTCAAAGACGTTTAATATCTGTGTTGCTATGCCGGGTGATTATGCGCTTGTAGATCTGCCATTTTTTCAGGAAGCGATTATGGGAATACAGGAAATTGCCGGAATGATGGAATATGACATTTTGCTCTGCATCAGTCAGGGCGATGATGTGGCGAGCTTAAAGAGAATAATAATGAACCGCAAGGTGGATGGGGTCATTCTGCTTCGTACATTTGTAAATGACCCACAGGTGGAATTTTTGATTGAAAAGGGCATACCATTTGTGGCTGCCGGAAGCTCGGAATATGAAAAGGTAAAGCAGGTTGACCATGACCATGAGACCGCCTGCAAGGAGCTTACATCGATTATATTGATGCGTGGGCTTAAAAATATAGCCATACTTGGCGGCAACGAGAGCTTTGTAGTAAACCAGACCAGACTAAGGGGGGTCAGGGATGCATATGAGCAGTTTGGCGTAAAACTTGAGCCGGGCAGCCTGTTTATGAATCTTGAGAGCAAGCCTTTTATAGAAAAAGCCGTGGATGACGCGTTAGCCCGGGAGGCGGAATGTATATTATGTATGGATGATGCCATTTGTTCACAGGTTTTGAGAAAGCTCAGGCAGGATCATGTGAAAATACCGGATGATGTGAAAATTGCGTCATTTTATAACAGCTCAGTGCTGGAAAACAATATCCCAGGCATAACCTCCCTGACCTTTGATGCAAAGGAGTTAGGCATGACTGCCTGCAAGAATCTGCTAAGCCAGGTGGATGGTGAGGAGGTACCTGATAAAGTACTTTTATCATATGAAGTTGTATTGAAAGAATCTACAAAATAGTGTATAAATAAGGCTTGTCGATTTAGAGTGATATTACATTGAAAATGCCATGGAGCTATGATAAATTTTCATTGGGTGCCACCATAACGGTAGGCGGTTGGCCTTCTACGGAGGGACTGTGACCCTCCGATTACATAGAAACCCGCAAGGGAATCGAAAGAAGTCATTGATTTCTTGGAAAGGAGGGCTAAGCCATATGAGTATTGTTGATTTTATCGCAGTGGTAAGCTTCGGCTTAACCTGCTTTGGATTAGGGTATTCCTTTGGTAAGGATAATAATAAGACACAAAAATAGCCGCCCCGACCTAGCAAGTTGAGCGACTATTTTTAGTTAATTGATTTAATGGGTCAGCCGTCTATCGGTGGCACCCTTTTTGTATAATTAATATATCACGAATTGGTTTAAAATTCAACTCAAAAATCACTTTTGGGAATATGTGAGTCAATCTGATTTTTCCTTTAGAAGCTTTGGTGTTGGAATTGGGTTATAGACGAAAGAATACAATATGGCATCTATGCAGTAAAAACATGTTTCGATAAAATCTAAAACCTAAATCTTTAGGATGAACTTTATTACGAAAATCTCTATGGTATAATATGTCTATATTATGTAGGATTTT
>URLU01000250.1 GCA_900548765.1 uncultured Lachnobacterium sp. | reverse complement strand
CAAAGATAGCGTTCTCAGAAGCAATTCTGATATCACAAGCCATAGCAATCTCGCATCCTCCGCCAAGTGCGAAGCCGTTAACTGCAGCGATTGTAACCTGACGCATATTCATTAACTTGAAGAATGGCTCAGAAGCCTTGATTCCGAATGCTCTTGCCTCTGGTGCTGTGAAGTTAACCATCTCAGCGATATCAGCTCCAGCAACGAATGACTTGAACTCGTTACCCTTCTTGTCAGGACCACCAGTTAAGATAACAACCTTTACATCATCTCTTGCTTCAATTTCTGTAAGAGCTGCATTAAGCTCGTCAAGTGTCTCACTGTTTAAAGCGTTAAGAGCTGCTGGTCTTGAGATTGCGAGAACAGCAATTTCATCTGCTACATCGAGTGTTAAATTTTTGAATTCACTCATCGTATAAATCCTCCTCTATACCGTACAAATATTTTTTGATATTAAAATCATATATCTTTGACAAATTTTTGTCAATCTAATATTTAATAAAAATGTTACTGTTTCCTCGACATATGTACATAAGCAGCTGCGTCAAGCTTGCTTGTAAGCAGCTGCTTATGTACATATGTAGTTGTGAAACAACGTAACTTGCCACATAATGAGCAATCTTAGCTGCAAAGCAGCGGTAAAGTGTGCGAAGCACACGGGATTGCGAATGATGCGGCAAGTCGAGGAAACAAAAATGCCGAGCGAGCAATAATAAAAAACAATAATGAACAAGGTAAAAACAAGGAATAAAAAAGAGGAAGCCGACGCATGTGGCTGGCATCGGCTTATTTATGAAAAAGATTAGTATGAGAATTTCTTTTTTGTTTATGATAGTAGTATATTTGGTAAATGTGAAAACCATGTGTTAGGTTTTTGATAATTCTGTAAACAAAATATGAACAAATTATGTAGGACTATGGTACCAAAACTCGAAATGTAAAATTAAGGCAAATTTAGTAGGAATTTTTGCATATTGGTGTATAATAGGATTAAGTAGAAAAAATAAGGTGAAGGAAAAAATTATGAAATTATTATCATTTGCAATACCATGCTACAATTCAGAAGACTACATGGAGCATTGCATAGAATCCATTCTTCCGGGAGGAGAGGATGTGGAAATCATCATAGTTGATGATGGATCGAAGGATAGGACAGCAGAAATAGCAGACAGGTATGCAGAGAAATATCCTACAATAGTAAAAGCAATCCATCAGGAAAATGGGGGGCATGGTGAGGCTGTCAACACAGGAATAAAGAACGCAACAGGAATTTATTTTAAGGTAGTCGACAGTGACGACTGGGTAGACCATGACGCGTATATGGCGGTTCTTGATAAATTAAGAGAGCTTGTGGGAAACGAAAATAATCTGGACATGCTGCTTGCAAACTATGTCTACGAAAAGGAAGGCGCAAAGCATAAGAAAGTAATGCGCCAGACTGGCTTCCCACAGGAGCAGATTTTTACCTGGAGCGATATAAAGCACTTTCATAAGGGACATTACATATTGATGCACTCAGTAATATACAGGACAAAGCTTCTACGCGAGTGTGGACTGGTATTGCCAAAACATACATTTTATGTGGACAATATTTATGTATATAAGCCATTGCCAAATGTGCGCACCATGTATTACATGAATGTAGATTTCTACCGCTATTTTATAGGAAGAGAAGATCAGTCTGTAAATGAAAAAGTCATGATAAGCCGCATAGATCAGCAGATAAAGGTCAATAAGATAATGCTTGACGATGTGGATTTGTGGAAGGTGCCAAACTTAAAATGCAGAAAATATATGTTTAACTACTTAGAGATAATCACGGTGGTATCAACAATCATGCTCATAAAATCAGGTACAGAAGAAAATCTTGAGAAAAAGAGAGAACTCTGGCAGTACATAAAGAATCGTGACATCAGAGTCTACCACAGATTGCGAAGAGGAATTCTGGGCAATTCCATGAATCTGCCGGGCAGAGGAGGACGCAGGATATCAATTGCAGCTTATAAACTGTCTCAGAAGGTAGTAGGATTTAATTAAAAAGAAGAATGTGAAGTGCTGTAGGCTTTTACTGTGGTAATAAGCCAAGATAAAACGGTAACATAAAGCGTAAAAAGCAAACAACGAAAAACCAAACTTCCCACTTGCAAACTGAAACGAGCGGATAACATACAGTTGTTTTACAGAACAAAATATGAACTGCCACGGGCTTCCAACAACTGCGGAAACGGAGAAAGTGAAAAACACTCAGTATCCTATCCGCGATTACATCCCGTGGCTGACTTCATATTTTTTCTGGAAAATACACTGTATGCTATCCGCTTTTCATATTTTAGGCTTTAGCCTGCTGAATGCGTGTTTACGAGTTTCTCAACAGAGAAACGAAGTACGCATGAAGCGAAAATCCACCTGCTATGCGGGTGGAGTCAAATTGTTATACAGAAAAACACCTTTCCGTTACAATAGAGTTGTTCAGTCACTATTGTAAGAAAGGAAAGGTGTTTATGGCGAATAAGTCTAATGATCTCGCCCATACAAAATGGATGTGTAAATACCATATTGTATTTACCCCTAAGTATAGGCGAAAAATTATTTATAATCAATTAAAAGAGGATATACGTGATATTCTGAAACAGTTATGTGCATACAAGGGTGTGGAGATTATCGAAGGGCATCTTATGCCTGACCATATTCATATGCTGGTAAGTATTCCGCCCAAGATGAGTGTATCAGGTTTTATTGGGTATTTAAAGGGAAAGTCAGCACTTATGATTTTTGACAGACATGCAAATCTCAAATATAAATTTGGAAACAGACATT
>URLU01000249.1 GCA_900548765.1 uncultured Lachnobacterium sp. | reverse complement strand
GGATAGGATTCTCTAACCCACTTCTCGTTTTCATCTTTGTGATAATGTCCGTTATACCAACCAGATACTACTTCAAAAATTCTGTGAGACAGGGCGCAGACAAGCTCTGCCTGTTTTGATTCCAGACTGTGATAAGCAGTATTGATATCTGTTAGTTCTTTTTGTGTAAGCCTTTTATAAACTATCTCATCCCCCATATTTGGTTACCTCACATGAATTCAACTCCATATTAATTGACTTTTCCGTAAAACCATAGTTCTTGTACATTTCATATGCCATTTGATTTTTTGCATTTACCTGCAATTCAATCGTGTCATAACCATTCTCTTCTTTAATTTGCTTCACCTTTTCAAAAAACTGATGTCCGATTCCTTTTCCTCGATATTCCTTATCAACAGCCATTGAACTGATAAATAAAATATTTTTTGTCACCTGAGAAGGACTTTCAACATGGCGCTTAATTAATTCCAGAACACCAACCACTATTCCGTTTGTCTCAGCCACATACCAATTTTCACTTTCCAGAATTTCTTCAAACATTTCTTTTGTAATCAAAGGATTGGCTGTTTTATATACATCTGGTCTCCAATCGACATGAAGCTGCTGAACCTGATTCATAATATTTGAAAATCTATCATAATCCTGCAATTTCGGTGAACGAATTGTAATTTCCATAATTATTTTTCCTCAAACATCGGATATTTTTTCTTATCCTCATCTGTAATTTTACGGATAACTTTACATGGATTGCCTGCAGCAATTACTCCATCAGGTATGTCTAATTTATAAAGTCTGTATGCAATATAACTTCTTTACCAAGCTTTTGGGCAAACGCAATCTCCTTCTTGACCTGTTCGCCAATATATCCATCAATGTTAACCACATATATAGCATCTGACATTTCTATCTTTTTAAAATGTGACCTATTCAAGGTATCTATTTCTTCCTCAGTAATATCCAGCATGTCTTCATTATAGACACATTGTAGGACGGTCATGTTGTGTTTTGCCTCCAAAATGAACGCAATACGTTTCATTTCATTTTCAAATCTCATGCTTCCGCATATTGTGACTACTTCACATTTTGCGTCCATACTCATTTATGTCCTCCTAAAATAATGCACTATCAGTAATATTGTATCGTTTATCAGGAAGAATGTCGATTACTAAATCTATGACCCCCTTTGGTATAAAAAAGGGACTAACCAGCCTGTGCCAGTTAATCCCATCCTTTTAAATCATATTTTATTTGTGATCCTTGTAGTTGCTATAAGCCTTTGGCTTCTTCTCTGTCTCAGCCCAAAGCTTCTCTGCACACGGAGTCCAGTTCTTAGCATACTCCTCACACTTTGCGCAAAGGTGCTCTGCTGACTCAGGTGACTGCACATCTGTAGATTTTGCGCCAGTCTCCTTTACCATTCTCTGGAGAATCTCTGGATTCTCAAGCATTGGACATGGTCTCAAATGGTTCTCATTGAATGGCTGGTTGTTGTGGTATGCCATAAATAATGGCTGCTTCAAAATCTCAAGCATGCTGTGTGTACGGATGTTAGCTCCTGAGTAATGGATAAATACGCAAGGCTCTGCATCTCCGTTTGCATTGATATGGAAGTAGTTTCTTCCTCCGGCAATGCATCCTCCTACAAACTCTCCATCGTTCTGGAAGTCCATGGTAAAGATTCCCTTGCCTGTTGTCATGTTTCTGATTTCTCTTACTCTGTCCTTTACAACGATACGCTGCTCCGGTGTTGGTAAGAGGTCTGGTGTTGCATCGTTTCCTACTGGCATATAGTGGAAGTAAAGTGCATATCTGCATCCCTTCTCAACCATAAGGTCTACAAATTCCTCGCTTGTTACTGTGTCATAGTTCTTTGATGTATAGCAGATAGATGTACCGAATACAAGACCATTCTTCTTGAGTAAGTCCATAGCATTCATTACTTTTCCAAATACACCGTTTCCTCTTCTTAAATCATTTACCTCTGAAAATCCCTCAAGGCTTATTGCAAGATACAGATTTCCAACTCTCTTTAACTCCTGACAGAATGCCTCATCTACAAGTGTTCCATTTGTAAATGAAAGGAATGCACAGTCGTTGTGCTTCTCGCAAAGCTTGATTAAGTCTGCTTTTCTGACTAATGGCTCTCCACCTGTGAACATATAAAGGTATGTTCCAAGCTCTTTACCCTGCTGTACTACCTTATCCATCTCATCAAATGTGAGGTTTAACCTGTTTCCGTACTCTGCTGCCCAGCATCCTGTACAATGCAGGTTACATGCACTTGTTGGGTCCATAAGAATAAGCCATGGCACATTACAATCATATTTTTCTCTGTTTTTACGAATTGTCTTTGTTCCGTACATAAATGCCTCAAAGCCAAGATTTAAAGCCATTGTCTTTAATACATGCGGATCTACCTCGTCAAGGACTCTGTTAATATACTTGTTGAAAGCACCATCCTTGTTGCAGACCATTTCTCTTGCCTTGTCATAGTCTACGTCCAGCTTTTCCTCAGACATATATTTCTGCATAAAGTCGATGAGCTTACAGACTCCTTCTTCTCTATTCTTATCCACATTCTTTAATACAACATCAATTGCTTTTGATGCTACCGCTCTTGCTGCTGAATGTCCGATGTTACTCATTTTTCTTTCCTCCAAATATTAATCAATATCTATAATATCTTTTTCTCTCTTAATTGTATGCACAGTACTCTGAACAACTACCAAATTCATTATTCCGTCAAAGCACAGGCACAGTCCAACTAATCTTGTAATAACTGCTACCGTCTTGAATGGCACAAACAAAAGCATCACGCCGACCACAGCCACAATAATTGCGATT
>URLU01000248.1 GCA_900548765.1 uncultured Lachnobacterium sp. | reverse complement strand
CGCATGGATAATCATATATCATGTGCGAAAGCACATGATATAATGAGCGTAGCGATTAGAAAATCAGGACTTCCCAACTAAAAATAAGGAGAACACAACAATGAAAGACTTTCTGAAACGAATCAAAGCAGATTTCCTCTTATCATCAATATTCTGCATAGCCCTCGGCATAGTATTCATAATATGGCGTGGCGGGGTAATAGATGTAATAGGAAGCGTCTTAGCATTTGGACTTATTATAATCGGAGCAGTTTACCTGTGCAGCTTTTTCTTAAAGCTGGTCACAAACGGATTTTCCGTATTTATGGGAATCGTGGTCTTAGCAGTGGGCATATGGTTCCTGATAAATCCGGCAATAGTGGTAAGCCTTATACCAATCGCCATCGGAGTTGTGCTGATTTTCCACAGTATCCGTGGAATTGTTGAGGCGGCCACAGCCATGAAGTATGAGTATAAGCATCTGGGTGTGGGCATTGTTATGTCTGTTATAAGCCTTGTACTTGGTGTGCTCTGCGTGGTTGATGCCTTTGGGGTTATGGAAAAGGCAATTATCGTGGTGGGAATTGTGCTCATATACAACGGAATAGCAAATATCTGGATTGCACTTTCCACATCCAGAGCAGAGACTGTATACAAGAAAAATGAGACAATAGATGTTGATTTTATTGATGAAAGCGAAGATGTAAAATGAGACAGATGGAATTTAAGATGGAGAGACCGGGACTGACAAAGCCGGGAGACCATCTGAAAATTACAGAGGGTAAGCTTCCTACATCCTACTATTATACGATTGAGCATGCCATTGCCATGTCTGGAAACTACGAGGTCAGCCAGAGGCTCAAGTCCAGAGAGGGGACAGTAGTTGATGTGAGAGAGACGGAAAAGGGATATTTTGTAACTATGGAATTTGATGAGTAATACAGCAGGGTAAGGGTTCATGACGGGACAGAGCAGGACGGCGATTGACCTTGTGCTGGCGGAGAGTCTTAAGGAGCTTTCCCAGACGAGACCGATTGAGAAAATCACAATTAAAGAGATAACCGACAAGGCAGGCGTCATTCGTCCTACATTTTATAATCATTTTCAGGATAAATACGAACTGATGGAATGGATTATAACCACAGAGCTCTTGCAGCCAATGCATCCGCTGATACAGGCAGGAATGGTCACAGAGGCAATGGTGCTCATGTTTACAAATATCGAGAAGGAAAAAGCGTTTTACACCAAGGCAGTGAAAATGGAGGGGGTAATCACCTTCCACGAGATAGCCATGAAATGCGCCAGGGAGCTGCTGGTTCAGATATTTACAGAGAGAAAAGGGGATAAGGAGCCAGCCCACAAGTGGCTCACAGTAGACATTGTTGCCACCTATTATGCCCAGTCCATGTGTTTTGCGGCGGAGGAATGGATATCAAGCGGATATGCAATTCCACCAAGGGAAATGGCAGAGGCATACAACTACATTATCTCCCGTTCCTTATTTGACGTTATGGAGGAATTGTAAAGTCCGGGCTATACAATTAATTGAATATGTATTTTCAGATATACATTTTGAGTTTTTTGTATATTTAAGAAAACAGATTTGAAGGATTGAATATTTTGTTATTCAATTCTTTTTTTTATACTTGTTTTGAGAAAAAGAAGGAGTGTGAACACAATGATTAAATTCGGAAAAGGGGTTGTAAAATTTAGAATCCCAATTCTGATTCTTGCAGTGCTTTTACTTATACCTGCTGGAATCAGCTACTTAAACACAAGAGTCAACTACGATATCCTTTCTTACCTTCCAAGTGATATTGAGACAATGGAGGGACAGGACATACTGCTTGACGAGTTTGGAACTGGAGCATTTTCATTTCTGATTGTCGAGGGAATGGATGACAAGGATGTGGATGCTTTGGCAGATGAGATTGACAGCATAGACCATGTAAAGGATGTAATCTGGTATGGTTCAGTTGCTGATTTCTCTATTCCGGCAGAGATGCTGCCTGACGATATATACGATTTTTTCAATAACAAGGACGCAGACAGCCAGCTTATGGCGGTGCTCTACGATGATTCCATGGCATCAGACGGAACAATGGCAGCAATTGACCAGATGACAGAGCTTGTGGGTGACAAATGCTACATCAGCGGTATGGCATCAGTCATCAACGACATCAAGCATCTGTCAGAGAAGGAGACACCAATCTATGTAGGCATAGCCGTTATACTTTCGCTGATTGTACTGTCACTTACAATGGACTCAGCCTTGGTTCCAATTTTATTCCTTGCCAGCATCGGTATGGCGATTGTATACAATCTGGGAACCAACTTCGTACAGGGGGAAATATCCTATGTGACACAGGCGCTGGCAGCTGTACTTCAGCTTGCAGTTACAATGGACTATTCAATTTTCCTGTGGCACAGTTATCAGGAAAATCAGGAGAGATTCCCGGAGGACAATAAGCGTGCCATGGCACACGCCATTTCAAACACCATTACATCAGTAGTAGGAAGCTCAATCACAACAGTCGCAGGCTTTATAGCTCTCTGCTTCATGAGCTTTACTCTTGGACTTGACCTGGGAGTTGTAATGGCAAAGGGTGTTATCTTCGGCGTTATTGGATGTGTAACAATTCTTCCATCCTTAATCCTTGTATTTGACAAGGCACTAAAGAAAACCAAGCACAGGGTTATCATTCCTGACGTAGGAAAAATAGCAAGCTGGGTGACAAACCACTATGTTGTTTTCATAATTGCTTTCCTTGTAATCCTTGGACCTGCACTTTATGGATATAACCATACAAGCGTCTACTATGATTTGGCAGGAACACTTCCTGACAGCTTATCATCAAAGCAGGCAAACGATAAGCTGGACGCAGAGTACAGCAT
>URLU01000247.1 GCA_900548765.1 uncultured Lachnobacterium sp. | reverse complement strand
TGCGAGATTGCTATGGCTTGTGATATCAGAATTGCTTCTGAGAACGCTATCTTTGGTCAGCCTGAGACAGGTCTTGGAATCATTCCTGGATTCGGTGGTACACAGAGACTTGCCCGCCTTGTTGGAATGGGACGTGCTAAAGAGATGATTTTCACATGCGATAATGTTGATGCAAACGAAGCTTATCGTATCGGTCTTGTAAATAAAGTTGTTGCCAAGGAAGAGCTTATGCCAACAGCTAAGGCCATGGCTGCTAAGATTATCTCTAAGGGAAGCTACGCTGTCTCTGTTGCAAAGGCAGCAATCAACAACGGATATGATATGGATATCAAGAACGCTGTTGAGATGGAGGCAAACCTCTTTGGTGTTGTTAACGACACAAATGATAAGAAAGAGGGAATGGGAGCATTCCTTGAGAAGAGAGCTGCTAACCTTACAGATTTCTAATTTATAGAAATAAAATTAGCTTTAGAAACAAATCAGCTTTCTAAAATATTTACATACTATAAGAACCGGTCTGCATTTGCAGCCGGTTCTTATTTTATTACCTAAATGTATGAGGAGCTGCTGGTGGTAGTTTCAATTCAACCACCATTCCGCCAAACGCATTTAGGCAGTCTGCCAGATTATAGCTGAATAAGCCGGAAGCTCTACCCCTCCGTTAAACTCTATAACAGTATCTGCATTATCCTGGAGCTTTCCGTCGTGATAATCTGCAAGAACTTTAAGCCTGTCACTTCCTGCATCAAAGCCTGTGCCAAATGGCTGGTCTGTGGCATTTACAGCGGCAAATACCTTTTCTCCCTCCCATTCTCTGCTGAAAATGCACTGTCCATTTGTCAAAACTACTGATTTAAAATCTCCGTACTGCAATGCCTTTGAAACTTTCTTGACCTGGGCAAGCCTTGCTATCCACTCTGTCAAACCATTAAACTCCGGCTTTTCAAAGCAGGCTCTAAGTGCTGGGTCTCCATCCTCTTTTCTAGCCTTTGCGCCCCACTCGCTGCCATAGTATACGCAAGGTATGCCAGGCATGCCAAAAGCGATTGCATAGATAAGTGGCAGGTGGTTCTCGTTATTTAATATGCTTGCAACCCTTGTGACATCATGGTTATCCACAAAAGATAAGAGGTGTCTGCCCTTGTATAGGGTCCACTGCTCCGGTCCAAACTGGCGCAGCAGGGAATGATTGATTTCAAACATATTCATGGAATTAAAGCTTGAGTGAAGTCCCTTGTAGCACTCGTAATTTGTAACAGAGTGAAGCATGCTGTCATTCATTATCTGGTTGTAATCTCCATGCAGGGTCTCTCCAACTAAGAAGAAATCAGGCTTTAGGCTGTCGCAGAACTGTCTGAGTCTCCTGATAAAATCATGGTCGAGGCAGTATGCCACGTCAAGCCGCAATCCGTCTATGTCAAATTCATCCACCCAGCCCTTTATAGCCGAGAAAATATGCTGGATTACTTCTTCATTTCTAAGGTTTAGCTTAACCAGATCATAGTTGCCTTCCCAGCCCTCATACCACAAGCCGTCGTTGTAATTTGAGTTGCCCTCAAAGGAAATCTGAGCAAACCAGCCCACATATGGTGAATTTTCCCTGTTCTTAAGCACATCCTGAAAAGCCCAGAAGCCTCTGCCCACATGGTTGAATACACCATCCAGCACAACCTTTATGCCCTCCTTGTGAAGATTTTCACATACCTGTGCAAAATCCCCATTGCTTCCAAGCCTTGTGTCTATTTTAGTATAATCTCTGGTATTGTAGCCATGAGTGTCTGACTCAAATACCGGTGAAAAATATATGGCGTTTGCTCCCACTGATTTGATGTGCAAAATCCAGTCATTCACCTTAAGTATTCTGCTCTCTGCCACCCCATCATTCTCAAATGGAGCACCACAAAATCCCAGCGGATAAATCTGATAAAATACACTTTCATATGCCCACATTGCAAGCACCTCCTGATATTGATTTTCTAATTACTTGTATTTTATTTTAGCATATATGTAAAGCCCTGCGCCAGAGCGAACCTCCTTATATCTATCTCCAGGTCTTCTGGTGTTACTGTTCACACCTGCAGTGTGACCAGCAACAATTTCAGTTCTCTATATTTATTTCTATGCTTATCATCTGCATACTCTCAATTTATGCCATCTCAAACTGGGAATTATACAGCTCTGCATAAAATCCATTCTTCGCAAGTAATTCATCATGAGTACCCTGCTCGATAATATCTCCATCCTTCATCACCAGAATCATATCAGCATTCTTGATTGTCGAAAGTCTGTGGGCAATTACAAAGCTTGTTCTGCCCTTCATCAGATTATCAAGAGCCTTCTGTATTCGAATCTCCGTACGGGTATCTACAGATGATGTTGCCTCGTCGAGAATCAGGATTCTGTTATCAGCAAGAATTGCCCTTGCAATTGTGAGGAGCTGTTTCTGTCCCTGAGATACATTAGAAGCGTCCTCATTTAATTCCATATCATAGCCTCCCGGCAGAGTCTGGATAAAGTGGTGGGCATGGGCTGCCTTTGCCGCTGCAATAACCTCTTCATCAGTAGCGTCCAGTCGTCCATACCTGATATTTTCCATAATGGTGCCCTTGAAGAGCCATGTGTCCTGAAGCACCATTCCAAAGGCATCTCTTAAATCTGTACGATTGTAGTCCCTGATGTCGTGGCCATCCACCAGAATAGCTCCTGATGTAACATCATAGAATCTCATGAGCAGCTTGACCATAGTAGTTTTTCCTGCGCCTGTAGGTCCCACAATCGCAATCTGCTGTCCTGGCTCAACCTTTGCTGAGAAATCATTGATGATAATCTGGTCTGGGTTATATCCAAAGTGGACATGGGAAAATTCCACGCTTCCCTCTATCTTGTCAAG
>URLU01000246.1 GCA_900548765.1 uncultured Lachnobacterium sp. | reverse complement strand
ATGTCTTCTTCATATTCATCTGGCAGATATTTTCTGAAAATAATCACAAAGAAATTGGAAAGTATCCATACTGTAAGACTAAAACCACAGACAATAAAAAGGCCTATGAACATTTTAGATTTTACTAAACAAAAACCGAATGTAACAAGTATTACAAGCATGAGCAGGGTATATCCAAAATTTGCGATGGACATCAGAAGAGCATTTTTTATATTAGCAGCTATCCTGTTCTCGAACTTAGCCTGCACAGGAAATATGTACAGGAGAATCAAAGCATATGGCACCAGCAGCAGGGATGATGCAAAGACCATAACTGGTCCAAGGCCTGTGGTTGCCGCTAAGCCTATCCTGATATCTGTAATGAGTATTGCTCCTACACCCAGAAGAAACAGCCATATGATAGTAGCCTGCTTAAAGTCAGCTTTAAAGGAATGAAAGAAGTTCTTCCATATGTAGCCCTCGTCACGCCTTGTTCTCTTCATAAAGGCATAGTAGAGAGCAGTTGTGGATGCTCCTATTGTAAATATTGGCAGGCTGCATATTATCCAAAGCAGATGCATGATAACCAAATCAAAGACCAGATTGAAAAAGCGGCCCAGCCAGGAGTCTGAAGTAAGAAAATTCATTGTAACCCTCCCTTTTATCTTTTTAAATATTATATTACGTTTTTCTAAAAACGTCCAGATTTTATTACTATTAATTTTAGACAAATCTAAACCAATGGGGCAAAAACGCAAAAATTTTGTGTATAATAACTAAAAATATTTAGAAAAACATGGAGCAATCGGTAATACAACTGACGGATTTTTAGAAAAGGGTAAAGCAGTATTGAAAAAGCTAAAATAATCTGCTACTATAGATTTACCAAAACAAATAACATTGTTTACTCATTAAGGAGGAGAAATTAATGAAAAAGAGATTTGTATCGGCTGCAATAGTTGCAGCAATGCTCGCAACATCACTTACAGCATGTGGGGGTTCATCTAACGGAACAGAGGCTGGTTCGAAATCAGGCTCAGGAAAGGATACAGTAAGCATTTATGTTTATGGTAACGACCAGGAGCAGGCTATGTATCAGGAGCTTTTCGACAAGTTCGAGGAGGAGAACAACTGTACAGTAGATGCCCAGTTCAGTATCAAGGATGATTACGGCACAACAATAACAGGAATGATGACAGCAAAGAATCTTCCGGATGTGTTCTACATGGGACCTGAGAATGTAAAATCTTATGTAGAGAACGGATATGTACTTGACATGAAGCCAATTCTTGAAAGTGAAGGCTTAGATACATCAGATATCTTGGCAAGTACACTTGGAGCATATGAGTACGAGGATGGACAGTATGGTCTTCCACATGACTCTTCAGTATTTGCTTATGCATATAATAAGGACTTGTTTGATGAGGCTGGTCTTGATTATCCAGACCCAGATCACCCATATACATATGATGAGTTCGTAGAAGTATGTAAGGCTCTTACAAAGGATACAGATGGTGACGGAGAGGTTGACCAGTGGGGATGTGCATTCTGGCCAAACCTGATGATACAGCCATGGTTATATTCTAACGGAACAAGCTTCTTAACAGATGACTACAAGACAGTAAATGTTACAGACCCAGCCTTCATTGAGGCAATGGATAAGATGGTAGCTCTTACAACAGAGTACGGAGTAACACCTACAGTAGAGCAGGAAGCAGGAACTGGTGTATACCAGAGATGGATTGATGGAACAATTGGTTTCTATGCATGTGGTACATGGGATATCGCAGCATTTATGGATCCAGAGGTTGTAAACTTCAACTGGGATTTATGTGCATACCCAACACTCTCAACAGGTGAGACATATGCATGGTGTGGAACTGTTGGATACTGTGTAAGTGCTAACACAAAGAACGATGTTCTTGCTACAAAGCTTGCTTACTATATGTCAGCATCTGACGAGGCTATGAAGCTTGAGTCTGGTATTGAGGGAGGAAACTCAGTACTTATTCCTAACCTTGTATCAATGTCAGAGAATGAGTTTGCCCAGGCAATCGCTGATGGAACACTCAACTATCCAGACAACTATGAAGTATTATTTGACTACTTAAACAACCAGAATGGATATCATTCAAGATTTAATGATGAGACATATACTCCAAATGCAGAGTGGTTAAACAAATTCTTCGAGGGAATTGATACTGTAAGAGATGGTTCAAAGACAACAGAAGAGTACTGTAATGAAGTTGCAGGTGAAATGCAGGAATTACTTGACGAGGCATATGAGGATCAGTAATTAATGTAATTAAATGAGAATGGGAATGGGCTAAGAAGTCCATTCCCATCTATATACCAAAGTATGAAAGAAAAGCTGCCAGTGGCAGGCTTTCTGTATACCAAAGCATGCAATAAAAACCGCCAGTGGCAGGTTTTATGCGCAATAGGTTATGATTTAAGGCAGTTATGGAGGAAGGACTTATGAGTAAAAAGGGCTGCAATCCCCCAAAGAAAAAAATGAGCAAAGCAGCATTTCGTGAGCATTGTTATGGCTTGGCGTTCGTGGCGCCTCCATTCATTGGCTTTTTAGTGTTTATGGCATTTCCAATTGTATTTGCATTCATAGCAAGTCTTACAACATGGAACGGCATGAACAACATGATGGATCACTTTTGTGGATTTGAAAACTACATAAAGCTTTTTTCGGATGAAAAATTCTGGAAGGTTCTGGGACACACCATTATATACATGATTGGTATTCCAATTGGTATGTTCCTTGGTATTTTTATAGCTATGGGAATGAACCGCAAGATAAGAGGAATCAAGGTTTTGAGAACCATGTACTATGTGCCTGTTATCTCATCTCTTGTAGCGGTTGCAATACTCTGGGCATTTGTATTTAACTATGATAACGGACTTATCAATGTAATCATCAAAGCG
>URLU01000245.1 GCA_900548765.1 uncultured Lachnobacterium sp. | reverse complement strand
CTTTTTTTAATTTCCCTGTTGCTTCTTTTAAACCATTTTTTTCTATTGTCCTGTCAAAAATAGAGTATCGGTTCTGGTTAATCACGAATGGGCAATGCAGGTCATTAAGAATGGCAGAAGCTTTCTTCAATGTCTCACCATCATAATTGGAAAGTCCCACATAAATTGCCTTGCCACTTTGTACAGCACTTGCAAGCGCACCCATTGTCTCCTCAAGCGGAGTATCTGGATCCATTCTGTGATGATAGAAAATATCCACATAATCAAGTCCCATTCGCTTTAAGCTCTGGTCAAGGCTGGCAAGAAGGTATTTGCGGCTTCCCCAGTTGCCATAAGGTCCTTCCCACATGTCATAACCAGCCTTGGTCGTAATAATCAGTTCGTCACGATATGCACCCAGGTCTTCTTTCAAAATCCGTCCGAAGTTTTTTTCGGCACTGCCAGGCTCCGGACCATAGTTATTTGCCAGGTCAAATTGGGTAATTCCATTATCGAAAGCTGTAAGACAGAGATTTTTCATGTTCTCAAAGCTTGAAGTGTCACCAAAATTATGCCATAACCCCAGTGATACTTTTGGAAGCATTAAGCCACTGTTTCCACAGCACTTATACTCCATAGATGAATATCTTTCTTTTGACGCTGTATACATATTTATTACCTCCCAGATATTGTTATATTACTTCTCTACATATGTTTAATTTTAGTCGATAATTTGAATAAAGGCAATAATATGTAAAATAAACATAAAATCTCTTATTTTTCATATAGAAACTCTTCTGGAAGAGTAACATTAAAGTCTTTAGCCAGATGTCTGAAATCATCAGGTGTAATTGTCTGCAGTTTATCTGGTCTCATTGACAGCATTTTTACCAGAATCTCTGCTGACTTCTCTGCTGTATGCATGAGACCAAATGTAAGATCAAAATCCTCCCCTGCGGCAAACATTCCATGATGTGCCCATATGGCAAGATCATATTTCTTCATAAGCTCACTTGTCGCTACCGCAATCTCTCTTCCTCCCGGAACCATCCATGGAACTACACCGATTCCATCAGGAAATACTACCGGACACTCTGTTGCCATTTCCCAAAGTTCTCTTGTAAAGACTTTATCCTCAAGTGGAAGAACAAATGTAAGTGCTATGATATTAGTTGTATGTGCATGATATACCACTCTGTAGTTTGGATTCTTAAGCTTCTTTACCTCCAGATTCATAAGGTGGCTAGGCAGTTCACTTGTTGGTCTTCCACCATTTACAAGTCCCCATACGATACGGTAGTTCTCGCCCTTTTCATCAAGCTCTATCATACAGATTGAATCCTCAGGCTTAATTATCACATTTCTGAAATATTTTCCGCTTCCTGTCACAAGAAAATACTCTCCTGCAAGATTTGGCACTGTTGTTCCGATTGGCTGCCACTCTTTTGGCTCAAAATTTTCTTTTACCGACTCTACCTCATCTGCCTTCACACGATATGAGAGATTTCCGCCGTTTCTTTCGTGCCAGCCCTGCTCCCATCCGTCATTTGCCATACGTATAAATCCTTTTACAAATTCTGCATCTAAAAATTTCATGGTATTTTCCTCACTTTTCTACTATATTTAAACTACTATTTTGTATACCAAAGTATGCAAGAGAAGCTGCCAGTGGCAGGTTCTCTGTATTTGATTAGCTGACGTAAAGCCATACTATAATGTGACTTTTATAGATATGACTATATTTTATCTGCATATAATATCAACCGGTACATCCAATATCTTTGCCACCTTGAGTATTGTATCAATATGTCTGCCAACTGCGGCTGCCATGTGATGTGTAGGACCTGCTTCGCTCCATTGGTTACAGAATTCTCTTGCTCCGATAGAAAAGCGTGTTCTCATATTTGTGTCTCCAAATGTGAATATAGGACCATCCTCGTTTACACCCTCTGCCACGACAAACTTAAATTTTCCGTTCATATCCTGAGTGATTCCAAGGTATGTTACGTCTCCAGCTGGCGGATAAAACTGTGTCAGGTATCCACCGCCTGTTTTTCCGTGAAATACGTCCACAATCTTCATGGTTGGCTTTTTCGCCTGGGAAATAGCCGCATCACCTGAACCTGAATGGCCTATAATACAGATATCCTCATTAAAATCGATAGAATACATCTCCGATAGCTGTCCAGTTCCGGCAATTGTCTTTAAGATGCTCATTGCCATGGCTACCTTGATATCGCCCTCAACTGCACAGGCTGTCCCTTGCTTTATAAGCATTGAAAATGCCGGAATCAGCATACTGTCAAGTTTTCCTGCTATTCCCTGGGCAAAACCATCATAGTGGGATGCTATCATTCCAAGCTCTTCTTCCTTTACCCATTCTTCAAAGGCTGCAACATATCTTGCCATGTCCCAGACAGTCTCAACAGTAGCTGCCTTATTGTTTTTGTCTGGTGCTATATCAAATGTCGCAAGTATATCCTCAGCCTTTGCCCTGATTACAGTCTCATCAGTGATATGGTCAGCGATTGCCCACATTTTTTCCCAGTCAAACTGCTTTGTATAAAGTCCCATGCGGTTATACAGATTTGTTTCATCAATGTACAGATCCATCATTCCCGGATAAGGTCTTCCAATCTGCGCGATATTGGTATAACGGAATCTTCTTCTGACCTGGGCTGCCTTGCACCACTGTGCTATCTCAGCTGCCACATAGTCGTCTCCACCTTCAACAACACCGGTGATTACTGCATGTCTCTTTCCTGCTCTTTCAAGGTCCGCAACCATCTCTCCCACTGCTCCACATGCATACAGCTCACCAAGCCATTTCGGTGTGTCCGTATTGGCATAATCCGGTGCCTTGAGCTTTTGAACATTCACTAGGACAACCGGCACATTTAAATCTCTGATTGCAGGAAGCATATTGTAGCTTGTGGCATATGT
>URLU01000244.1 GCA_900548765.1 uncultured Lachnobacterium sp. | reverse complement strand
CTGCTGTGGCAAATCATTTGCCTGTGAAAGCACAGATATTCCTGCCTGATTTAATATATTCTGTGCTGCATACTCTGTCATCTCTGTTGCCATATCTGTATCTGTGAGAGTTGAATATGCTGATGTCATGTTCTCTGAAGTCTCGTCCAGACTGGCATTTGCGTACTCAAGCCTGTTCTGGAAAGCACCGATTCTTGACCTTACAGAGTTAACCTGAGAAAGGGCATTGTCCAATGTGCCAAGGGCTTTATCTGCTCCTCCTGCAACAGCCACATCAATTTCATCCAGATATAAGGACTGGGCAGAAACCTCTGGTATTCTCAAATCCATCTCCTGATACTGATTAGCACCAATCTGAATAGTCATTGTTCCAATATCTGTTACATCTATGTCATACTCAGTCAAATCTGCTGATGCATCAACCATAAAGTCCATCTTAAATCCGTTGTCGTCTGATATGTAAACCCTGTTACCCTCAGATGTTACGATTGGATGTGTAAATCCATCACCTGCTGTAACCTTGGCATCTGTACCAGTCTGTGCGTCTGTATAGCCATTACCCTGTGTGGTATAGCCAAGGGCATTTGCCAATTCATCTGATATGCTTATGTCAAGCTGGGATGCTGAGCCATATTTCTTTGAGGTAATATCAATAGAATTTCCATTTACTTTCATGTTGGCACCAGCCTGCTCTACAAGGTCATGTACCTGTGCCAGATAGTCTTCCTCGCTGGTTCCAGCCTTAATTGCAGCAGAAACTCCGTTTATTGAGATTGTTCCATCCTCTGTTATTCCGCCTGCAGGATATCCGCTGATGGAACTCTTTGCCTGCTTTGCAGCCTCTGTAACCTCAACCTTATAATGCTTGCTTTGAACCTCATCTGATATATTGATTCTTGTAATATCCGAATAGGTCATTTCCTGGCTTACTGAACCATCTGCTGCTGTTACTGATTTTCTTGTATACACTCTGGTATCAGAAGAACCATCTAAAAGCGACTTTGTATTAAACTCTGTATTTGAAGAAACTCTGTCAACCTCTTCTCTCAACTGGGCAATCTCTGACTGGATTGCGCTCTTGTCATCATAGGTATAAATTCCTGATGCAGCCTGTACAGACAGCTCTCTCATTCGCTGTATAATGCTTGTCACCTCGTTTAAGGCTCCATCTGCGATTTCCATAACAGAAATAGCATCTGTTGAGTTGTTACTTGCCTTGTCCAAAGCATCTATCTGTGCTTTCATTTTATTCGAAATTGCCATTCCGGCAGGACTATCCTCTGCTGAATTAAGCTTAAGTCCGGTAGATAATCTCTCCATAGTAACCGATAATTTATTCTCTGTCCTATGTAACTGATTGCTGGCTATTACAGCCGACATATTTCTGTTAATCTTCATAGTCTTTTCCTTCCCATACGCCTGGTCAAGCTTCCGTGCTGTTTTTCGACTATCCTTGTCTGTCATCTGCATTGTATATCGTCAAAAAAATAATTTTTCTTAACATTATCCACAGCATAAAGTTTGCATTTACTCCAGATCCGTATTATAATAGACAGGCTAAAAACTTTATAGGAGGATACTAGAATGGCAAAAGTAACTAAAGATACCATGATCGGTGAACTTCTTCAGATTGATGAGAACGTAGCTCCATTGCTTTTAAATATCGGCATGCATTGCCTTGGTTGCCCATCTTCTCAGATGGAGACTATTGCAGAGGCAGCTATGGTTCATGGAATTGATCCAGAAGGTCTTGTGAATGATATCAATGATTTTTTAGAGCATGATCTTGCTTAATACCAGCCGAAGCTGCCACCGCAGCTTCTCTGAGTGTATATGAACGTTAAAAGGTGGTCGGTCAGACCACCTTTTTTCTTTGATTAAAGCGATGCCAGCTTCTGTACCGCATCTTTTTGTATTATAAGCTTTCCATGTTCTCCAAAGTAAGCTCCCACTGCTGCGGTATAAACTCTCTGATATGCGTATTCTGACACAGCATTGCAGATTTTGTTAAACTCAACCGGTGTGTGCCCACTCTTATGGAGCATCAAGTAAAACCTGTTCTTATGGGTATCCTTGTACAGGTCATTTCTGCCCTGATAAAAACCATTTAAAACCTTAGACACACGGCAGACCTCATCAAGATTTCTAAACTCAAACATTTTAACCAGATCTCCTAAGTTCTCTGCCCTGGTCTGCTTTTTGTTCTCTCCCGGAGTGTCATCGGCTGTGACTTCATTCTCCGCAGCTGTATGCTTCTCGTATTCCTTCTTTATGCTCTTGAATATGTCCAGAATATCGTCCGCCCCCTGCATGTTCTCTTCAAAATCGGTGTCATCAGCTGTGTCATATTCCTCACCTGCTTCTGAGAATTTGGAAAATCTCGTGTCAAGCTCCTCCGGATACTCAACCTTTGTAATTAAAAGTATGATAGATTCTCCTGAGACCGGTATGGCCTCAACCATCAAAGGAATGTCATTTGTCTCAAATCCAAACTCGTAATTAGCCTGCTCTATCATGTCCTTAAAAAGGCTTCTCGCCTTATCTGATCCATATGCCAGCTCGCTTAATTTAATCTGTCTGTCCGCTAAATCCTGTCTTGTCAACGTACAGCGAATCTGATTATCATTTACTTTTTCAATTTTCATGTAATCACTTCCTTTTCCTGAAAATTACCTTGTAAATCGTACATTTATTATAATCAAACACCTATTTGATGTAAAGCCGTTGCAGCTATTAAATATTTATAAATAAAAATTTCTTCTTGCATTTGAATATTTTTTGTGTTATAAAGTTTTTTAAGAGATGCGCAGCCGGTTCTAAAGGAGCGTATGACTAATAATTTTCAAATATTGTTTGACAAGTACGAAGTGATAAAGCCTCTAGGCAAAGGTTCCTTCGGCAGTGTTTTTCTTGTCAGACACATTTCTCTGAATCAACTGAGAGCAG
>URLU01000243.1 GCA_900548765.1 uncultured Lachnobacterium sp. | reverse complement strand
ATCTTTAAGCACCTGCTCGCCATCATTGTAGGAAAATGCCACATTGGAAAATTCAATGTCATAGCCCTTATTGTCAAGTGTCTCCCGTCCAGTCTGCTCCGGATGGGAAAGAATTTCATCCATCCTCCTGCAATTTGTATCAAGGCTGATTATTGCGGCAAAGTTCTGCAGGGCAATCTGTAATGGGTCATACATTCTGGTAACTACCAGAAGGAACATGAAAAATGTCACTACGCTTATCTCTCCCTGAATGAGGAGGGTGCTGCCTACTACTGCAACTGTACCAATTCCAAACTTTAAAATCATCTGGGCTGAGCTTACAAAGACTGCTGTCACAAATTCTGAAACCAGTGAATGTTTTTCAACCGCCTTGATTTTCTTATTGAGTCCTGTCATGTAAGTGTCTGCCATATTGTTTGAGCGCAAGTCTCTGACAGTCTCAAGCCCCTCCTGAATTCCATCCAGACAGTCAAGCTTGTAGGCAAGGCTCTTTTGATTCAGGCTGTCCATCACTCTTCTGGCAAAAAATACAATCAAAAAAGCCACAGGCATTACCCATACTGCTGCCAGTGCCATCTTCCAGTTAAAGGCAAAAAGGCTAATCACAATAATTGCACTTGAGATAAATGAACCTACAAGCTCTGGTATCCAGTGGGAGCTGCCAGTCTCGATTAAGGCACAGTCTGACATGATAGTGTTGGTCAAATCAGACAAGTCCTTTTTGCCAAAATATGACAGGGGAAGCTTCCTTAATTTTTCTGCCAGTCCCCTACGTCTCACACCACTCTCAATATAGGTTGAGAGGAAGGTTGACCGGTACTGGAAAATCGTTGTCAGAATGATAAGTATAAGCGACAGTATTATACCAGCCGCAAAAAATCCTATTTTTTCCTTGGGCAAGTCTCCATCCAGCAAATAGGATGTAAGCACATACAGGAGCCCAACCGGAAGCATAAGGGCAAGATTTGCAAGTGTCACTGCAAAAAAGGCTTTTATCATATCCTTTGCGCCCTTATCAGATAGAGCGTATTTGTGTTTTAACATCTGAACCATTATACTGCACCTGCCTTTCCTACTTTCCAGCTGGCTGAATGATTGTATTCTTCCCACATATGTGAGTAAATTCCAGCCTTATTTACAAGCTCCTCGTGAGTGCCCTGCTCTACGACTCTGCCGTCCTTAAGCACATATATGCAGTCAACATTTTTGACGGTTGAGAGCCTGTGGGCAATCATTATGACGGTTTTATCCTTGGACAGATTATCAAAAGCTGCCTGCACAAGCCTCTCATTGTCAGGGTCTGCAAAGGCTGTCGCCTCGTCAATGATAAGGATTGGGGCATTCTTTAAAAAGGCTCTGGCAATACTGAGTCTCTGGGCTTCTCCGCCTGACACATACACTCCCTTTGAGCCTATGACTGTATGAATACTCTCCGGGAATTTATCTATAATATCCATACACTGTGCCTTTTTAAGGGCTTCCATAACCTCTTCCTCTGTGGCATCCGGTCTGCCCATGCGGACATTTTCCAGTATGCTGGTCTTTAGGAGCCTGCTGTCCTGAAATACATAGGAGACCTGATTCATAAGCTCCCTGCTGTCTATATCCTTCACATCCACGCCACCGATTGAGATTTTTCCGGATTTCACATCCCAGAATCTGGCTATTAAGGATGCCAGCGTCGTCTTGCCGCTTCCAGAAGGACCTACAAGAGCTATATGCCCGCCCTCTTTTATGAAAATAGAAATATCATCAACTGCATTGCCCTTTTTCTCATCGTAAGAGAAAGTAACGTGCTCAAGGCTCACAGACGCATCCTGTGGCTTGGCTGCCCTCTGAGTCTCAGCAAGCGGCCTGGAATTTAAGATTTCATCCATTCTGTTTAAGGAATCCTCAACCATCATCTGTGCCTCACCTGCATATGCAAGCTTCATGAGGGTGACTGTCAGTATAGAGGTAATCAGGATATAAAAAATAATATTTAGTACAAACTCGTCTGTAATGCCTTTTCCGGTAAAAATATATGCTGCAATGATGAGCACCACAAAGACTCCGTTTGCCGCTGTGGTAAAGCCAACCATAGGCTTCATCATCTTTTTGGTGTAGCTTAGAGTCCATTTCTCATAGTCATCAATTGACTTTTTAAATCTCTTGAATGAGAAAACACTCTGTCCAAAGGTCTTTACAACCGGAATTCCACGCACATACTCCACAGCCTCTGCTGACATGGTTTCCAGTGCATTCTGGTACTGCTTCATATCCTCCGCAAGCTTTGGTCCCATCATTGAGGTTCCCATGAGGACAAAGGCTATGACTGCTGGAATCAAGCTGGTAAGTCCAAGTCTCCAGTCAAACACAAACATCATAATAATTAGTCCTACCGGTGTAGCCTTTGACACTACCTTATCCGGCAGATTGTGCGCCAGAAATGTCTCTGTGGCTGCACTGGAATCCATAACCACCTTTCTGAGCTTGCCGGTGCCCTGCACCTCAACATATCCAAGTGGCAGCTTCATAATATGCTCCATCATCTCTGTCCTCAGATTTGCCTGCACACGGAAGGCAACCATATGGGAGCACATAAGGGCTGCTATGTATATGAGCATGGCAAGGAGCGAAAATCCTACCGCCTGCCAGCCGTAATCCTTAATGTGTACAGCCTCCTCATAGTGAGGTCTTACCTCAAGTATTTCTTTTATGATACGCCAGATATCATAAAATGGTATCAGTGCGACCCAGGCACTGATAGCTGCCAAAACACAGGATACATATGCCAGATATTTGTGGTTTCCGGCAATTTCAAGCAGTCTTGACAATGAACTTTGTTTCTTTTCCTTCACAACGCGTCCTCCTTTTATATAACTAATTTAGGTTAGTATATTCTAACCCAAACTTATTTTTTAAGCAGATTACACATTTGGGTAATCTGCCTATTGTGAACTTATATATTGCTACAAATCAGAGGTCT
>URLU01000242.1 GCA_900548765.1 uncultured Lachnobacterium sp. | reverse complement strand
TGAAATATTAAAGGAATCCGGCTACTGTACTATGCAGGAAATACAGCAGATTATTTTTGCAATCCGGCAGATGGAGCAGAAGACTGACTTTGAGTGCAGTAAAATCAGGGCAGATAAGCTGATGGAAAACCAGAAATTCCTAGGCGCTATCTATGAA
Source organism: uncultured Lachnobacterium sp. (assembly GCA_900548765.1). Lineage (GTDB taxonomy): Bacteria > Bacillota > Clostridia > Lachnospirales > Lachnospiraceae > Roseburia. Next base: position 2,819 of record URLU01000242.1, on the reverse strand, counting down.
TATAAGAGACTGCTTGAAAGCGAGGATGCAAAAAAGGAAAATGCCGTGATTGTAGGAAATATATGGCATAATCTGGGCACAGCCTATGCCAGAATGTTTCTCTTTGAGGAAGCAGTCAAGTGTTACAAGAAGGCTTATTCACTGAATGAAAAGAGTGAGTCCTTAAGAGAGTGTCTCATGGCGTACCGCTGTATGCATGATGAGGCAGGATTTATGGCTGTTGCTGCGGAAAATCATATTGATGATATGGGCATAGTTGAAATCAAGAATGAACTTTCAATAGCCAGCAGAAATGAAGAGACAATCAAATTTGAGGAAGAGCTGGAAGCTATTGCAATGCTTGCGGATCAGGATAAGGCTTTGTATAATAAAAAGATAGTGGAACAGATTTTTAAATGGAAAGAAGATTATCGGAGAATATGCAGGGTATAATAAAAAGGTTTTTTGCAAGATTTAAAAGAAATAAATACAAGGACATGGAAGAACATCTGGAGCAGGAGAGAAGATATGAGAAAATCTCAGCTTCCGTTCCCAAGACCTATCATGTGGTTGATATGTGTGAGCAGATGATTGATGCAGCCAGAGAGTTTGAGGATGCCAAGAACGAATATGGCAGGGTTTGCTCATATTTAAAGGATATCGAGATTGTAGAAAATCTCGGGGAAAAGGACAGAAAGCTGGTTGCGGAGCTGGCAGGAAATGTGGCAAAGCTTAATGAGGCCAGAAAGGAGCTTTTAAATACTGAGCAGAAGATAAGCGATGCGCAGTTTGCCCTGATGCAGGAGTATGAGGATGATATACCAAAATCCATAAAGCTTTTAGCCACAAATGAAAAGTATCTCAGCACTATAAACAGAGACTTAAAGACTCTTGAGGGCGAGAAAACAGAGTGGGAGATAGCCAAGGATAGCTGTAAAAATGAGATGAAGCAGCTCAGGCGGCTGGCTATACTTCTTATAGTGGTATTTGCCATAGCTGCTTTGTCCTGCCTGGTGACATCCCAGACCACTGGGGCGGACACCTCAATGGTGATGGCTGTTTCAGCATTTGTAGCTGCCATGCTGGGTGGATACATATTTCTCAAATATCAGGACTGCCAGAGAGAAATCCAGAAGTGTGATGTGAACAGAAATTATGCCATCACCCTTGAAAACAGAGTTAAGCTTAAGTATGTCAACATGAAGAATGCTGTGGACTATGCCTATGAAAAGTACCATGTGAGAAATGCAGAGGAATTCGGGCAGACCTATGAGCTATTTCAGGAGACAGTAAAAGAACGGGAGAAGTTCAGAAGAACCAATGATGATTTGGAGTTTTATAACGAAAAGCTTGTAGAGACTCTCCAGAGATTTAATCTGTATGATGAGAAAATGTTTATAAATTATGCAAAGGCAATCGTTAACAATGAGGAAATGGTTGAGCTTAAGCACGATTTGGTAGCCAGAAAGCAGAAGTTAAGAAGCCGTATGGAGTATAATCTCAAGGTTATATCCGAGCTTAAGAGGGATATACTGATAAATAAGAGCCGGCTTGGAGAAAGAGTTGACCAGGTCAACACCGTATTAAAAAGAGTTTCAGAATTAAATATGTCGCTTGATACATAAAAAGTCTGTCGCATTGACAGACTTTTTTGCATATCTTGATATGAACAAACAAATAATCGAGGTAGACAATGAATAAGCATGACGATTGGAAGGTCGCAATGGCATATGTTCCATGGCAGACCTTTAAGGAGCCTTATGAGCCGGCTAAGGCTCTGGTTATAGGAACCATATTTCCGGAACTTGACAAAAAATTCACAGGAAAGAGGGAGGACATAAATGAAAGATTTAGATAATTTGAGCCGTGAGCAGCTTTTTATGTGGGTTAACCAGCTGAGTTTTTGTGCGGATGATATGATGCTTTATCTTGACACACACCCTGATGATAAGGATGCCCTGGAGTATTACAACCAGTGCAGGGAGGTGCTTAAGATGGCAAAAAGCGGCTATGAGGCAAAGTATGGATCTTTCTCTCTGTGCAATGTGTCAAAGCTTTCAAAGTGGAATTGGAATGAAGGACCTTATCCTTGGGATAATAGTGAAGGAGGAATGAGATAATGTGGAGTTTTGAGAAGAGATTACAGTATCCTGTAAATATAAGCTGTCCTAATGCGGAAATCGCAAAGGTGATTATGTCCCAGTTTGGAGGACCGGATGGTGAGCTTGCAGCATCCATGAGGTATCTGTCCCAGAGATACTCTATGAGTAATAACAGGGTGGCAGGGCTTTTGACTGATATCGGAACTGAGGAATTAGCCCACCTTGAAATGATTGGCACCATTATCAGACAGCTCACGAAGGGCTTAAGCGCAGAGGAGCTAGACAAGGCAGGTCTGGGTGCTTACTATATTGACCATACAGGAGCTCTCTGGCCACAGTCAGCAGGAGGCATACCTTTTAATGCCTGCGAATTCCAGTCAAAGGGCGACCCTATAACTGATCTGATGGAGGATATGGCTGCGGAGCAGAAAGCCAGAACCACCTATGATAATATCCTGCGGCTTGTAAAGGATAACGAGGTGGCTGACCCAATCAGGTTCTTAAGGGAACGTGAGATAGTACACTTCCAGAGATTTGGCGAAGGCCTGAGAATGATACAGGATGATTTGAACAGCAAAAACTTCTACAGCTTCAATCCATCCTTTGATTAATGCTTTTTGACATTGATAATTTGAAGGAATTGGAGTATAATTTCGAAAGATAACATTTATATAGAGGAGATATACTGATGAGTAAAATAAGAACCAGATTTGCGCCTAGCCCAACGGGAAGAATGCA
>URLU01000241.1 GCA_900548765.1 uncultured Lachnobacterium sp. | reverse complement strand
CTTTTTTAGATAACTGTGTCTTCTCTGCCATAGCTGCAACTAACTCTGCTTTGTTCATGTCAAAATTCCTCCTCTGGATTTTCGTAATTATATAATTCGGTATTAATGTTCTCTCCCCAAATTATCTACATCAATATTTATACTTGTTTTTCCGCTGTTTGTCAAGAAAAATGACCATTTAAATGGCTATTTCTATGGCTATTTTTGAAGCGAAGAGATAAGTGAGGAAAGCGTAGATAAATAATCTGTCAATTCGCTGTTAGTTGTCGAATTTGCGGAAGAATTCGTACTATTGCTGCTATTGCTGCTATTGCTACCATTTGTTGTACCGCTGTTATTTGTTGTACCGCTGCTATTTGTTGTACCGCTGCCATTTGTTGTACCGCTGCCATTTGTTGTACCGCTGCCATTTGTTATACTGCTGTCTGTGCTGCCAGTACTGCCCGCCGTACTTTCCTCTTCCGCTCTGCTGTTTCTGCTGTCTTCCTTCTCCACAGCCTGAGCCGTTCCACTGCTGCCCGTGTCCTCTGTCTCCCCTGAATCTGCCTCATCTGTCAGTGAAATAACAATTGTTGCCTCTGCGGAATTTACGCACAGAGTCCTGCTCCAGGTGTCATAGCCATCCGCTACAACTGTAAGCGAGTGATTTCCATACCTCACCTGATTTACCTGTGAATAGTCTATCAGGCTGTTGTCCAGATAAATCTGTGCTCCCTCGACATCCACCACAAACTGTATGCTGCTGTACTTAGGTCCCTCGCCCTTAAGCTCATCCAGATTGACAGTTGTGGTTTCTCCTCTTTGAATGCTAATCTGCGTACTGCCTCCCCAGCCATCATTTGCCACGGCAAGGGTATAATCGCCTTCCGGCACCTCCATCTGCATATTTGAAGTAATCTCAACAAAGATTTTGGTTCCAAGCTGCAAATAGCTGCCTTCAAAGAGCTCTGTATTTTCAAGCTGAAGTGTTCCATGTCCTGTTGTGACACAGACAGACAGGATTTTTTTGTCTATGCCTATTACTGACAGCTTATCCTGAGGGGATATATCACTAAAGGCTGCCTTCTCATCCCCGATAAAAACAAAGCTGTCCCCGGCTATAGAATACTTCGTATCCGCAATCTGCATTATACCGGCATCCTCATCCACAGAAAACCTCGTTATATCATCATAGGTCCACACGCTGTCTGCAAGCTGTACTGTAGTTGCCTTTCCCTGACTGTCTGCGCCAAGAATATTTATCACGTCACCAGCCTCAAGGTTTGCGACAGACATGTAATCTCCGTATTTATTTAAAAATTTTGTCTCTAATCCGTAATAATACCGGTACTCAAGCCCATTGGCATAACGGTACACCCTCATGCTTTCCTCTGCCGAGTTAATGGAAACTATCAGATACAGTTCCTCGCTCTGGCTGAGTTCCTCTTCTGTCTGGGTATCCTCCTCATTCTTCACATCATTTAAGCTCTTATGAAAGTATGTGACATCACTTTCTTTCTCCTCGGCACCACAACCGCAGAGCATAACCAGCATTATAAGAATTATCATCATGTATACTTTTTTCATACCCTCAGTATACCTTATTAAATACTAATGGCAAACACTTTTTCTATAAAAGTTATTCTCTCCCTCTCCTGAGCTATGATTTTTCCCAGCTTTTCTATATCCCGCTTTGGAATCCATGCCTTGTTGGAGCCATAGTAGTGGTCCGCTATTTTCCAGAATTTTTCTGGGAACAGGAGTACACCCAGCAGCTGCTTTCTCGCCTGTTCAGACATAGGACAGCCGCTCTCATACTTATTTAAAAGCCTCTCCCCCATCCTATAATCCCACTGGTTTTTCTCTGAGATTTTGCGGATAAATTCAGAGACATCAATTATTGCCGGGGCATACAGTATATGCTCAAAATTCACAATCTGCCACTGCCCGTTTGTATACAGGATATTGTGCTGGTTCATCTGCCCATGGCACCAGATTTCATTCCCCTCTGCCATATACTCCACAGCCTTGCCCGCACAGTCCATATAATACTCATAGTTTTCCTGAAACATGAGCTCAAATTCATTCTTCTTATTGCGTCCCTTTATGTAATTCCTGATTCGTTTTAACTCGTTCATGTGCTTATCAGCCTTATCCAGATAGCTTAAGACTGAATTGTCAGCCGCTGGCAGCTTTAGGGTCTCAGATGCCCTGTGAAATCCGGCAATTTTCTCCATTGCCATCAGGGTGTCCTCAGTCTCCAGCACCCGGCATTCATTTCCTTTTATGTAATCCTTGAGCAGATAATGCTCCTCGCCATCATCAGATAAGGCCTCACCCTCTGCGGTTAAGATGATTTTTTCTGCTTCAAAACCCGATTCATTTAGGGCATCCAGATAATTCTTTATAAACATAGCTCTGGTTTTTGTTCCCTTAAACGGCACAAGAACCTTCTCCCCCTGGGAGGTGTCACATATGAAGGTTCCTCTCCCTCTGGTTATTTCCTTCACTGTCAGTTCATATTTTTCAAGGGCTATAGCCCGCTTATCATACAATAAAAAACCCCCTCACATGATTCTTGTATCTGTTTATCATATGAGAGGGTCTGCTATTTTATGAGCAAGTTCTATTAATTTTTCCTTAGTATTTAAGTCAGGCTCTTCGATTATCATATTGAAAAGTTCATCCAGCACGCGTCCAAGCTCTTTGCCCTGGGCCATCCCAAGCTCTATCAGGTCACGCCCATTTATGGCCATGTCCTTTTTCTGCACACATTGGTTCTTTTGAAGGATTATCTCATAGGTCTTTTCAAAATCATCAATATACTTAAGCTTTTCTTCCCGCTTGTAGAGGCTCTGTCCCAGACAGTCAGCCCTCTTGACCTTGAGCAGGTCCGGAATCACATCAACTCCGATTCTGCTTATGGCACGCCTTATGCTTTTCTCTGTAATCGCTGGTCTGTCATCATGATACCTGATGAGCTTTGCACAGGCATCTATGGT
>URLU01000240.1 GCA_900548765.1 uncultured Lachnobacterium sp. | reverse complement strand
TGCAGGGAAACCGCTTATCCGCCGGTGCAGTAAAAGAATAGGAAGAAAGTACGTTATACAGCTTGAATTGTTGCCTGATTTAGAATATTATGTAAGTAATATTATACTAAGTTATGTAGCAGAGGTAGACTATGAGATTTGTGCAGGCAGATAAACTGGAACCGGGAATGGTTCTCGGAAGAAGCATAATAGGCATGAAGAAAACGGGCATGATGCTTTCAAAGGGAATGACCCTGAATGAAAGCTATATTGCCCATATACAGCAGCACGGATATCTGGGGGTATATATAACAGATAATGTATCGAGAGAAGTCGAGGTACAGGAGGTCATAGATGACAAGCTGATATCAGAAGGAATAGAAGCGGTTTTTCAATCTGATATAGGAGCTTTGACTGATGTTGCCACCAAAATGATACAGCAGATTTCACAGAAAAACGCTGTGAAGGTAGACCTGTTTGACCTTAGATCCTATGATGATTATACATATCACCATTCTGTCAACGTGGCAGTGTATGCATCTGTGATAGGCAGAAAGATTGGATTAAGCTATGATGATTTGGAGCTTTTAAGCATGGCAGCCCTGTCGCATGATTTGGGAAAGAGCAAGATTCCTGAGATGATATTAAACAAGCCGGGCCGGCTTGATGAGGAGGAATACAATGCCATAAAGCAGCATTCCAAGTATTCCTATGATATATTGACAGCGGATCATCACAATATTCCAGCCAAGGTCAGGCTGGCGGTGCTTTTCCACCACGAGAATGAGGATGGGAGCGGATATCCATATGGCAAAACCGGTGATGAGATACCACTTTTTGCAAAAATAATACATGCAGCGGATGTATTTGATGCCCTAACCAGCAAGAGACCTTACAAGCAGCCCTACTCGCCTGTAGAAGCATATAAATATATGTTGTCGGAAGTGGGTACTATGTTTGATGAAAACGTAATAAACAGCATGATGACCTGTATTCCGGCTTACCCGCCAGGACTGGGAGTGATTCTTTCCAACGGACAGAAAGCGTTGGTGGTGGGAAGCACAATTCATGCCATGAGGCCTATTATAAAGCTTCTTGACACAGGAGAGACCATTAATCTCTACACAGATGAGAACTATAAGGATATAGAGATAGTTGTATCTGACATTATGCATGCAGATTATGCCCAGAAGGTGGAGCTCTTAAACGAAAACAGGCAGAAGAAAAAGGCAAGAAGGCTTAAAATCCTTGTTGTAGACAATAGTATCAATATAAGAGACCAGATAAAAAATGCGCTAAGCGGGGAGTTTGATGTAAAGACAATGACATCAGGCCTGGAGGTAATAAACTATTTTGGTGATAAGCGCAAAGCAGACCTACTTATCATAAGCACAGACCTGACCAGGCTAAGCGGAATGAGTACGGTTCACACCTTAAGAGAGGCGGAAAACGATGTCCCGGTCATTTTTATGGCAAATAAGGTAAACAGGGACATGCTTATGGAGTGCAAGTACCTGGGGGCTGTGGATTGTATATTAAAGCCTTTTAATATACACTATGTGATTGAGAGAGTGGAGCTGGCAATGAGCTCAGTGGAGAGATAAAGAACAGGAAGAGACATGACAGAAAATACAAAGACTACGATTAAGGATTACCTGAAAACAAATAAAATCATCACAGATGGTTCCTTTGGTACATATTTTGCAGACAAATATGAGACCCAGAGCCTGCCGGAGCTTTATAATTTTGAGCCGGAAGGGTCGCAGAAAATTATAGACATACACAAGGAGTATATTGAGGCAGGTGCCCGTTTAATCAGGACAAATACATTTGCATCAAATACTTTTATGCTTGAAGCTGACTTTGATAAGGTTGCGGAAAATATAAAAAATGCCATAGACAGTGCGAAGGTGGCAGCAGAAGGGACAGATGTCTTTATTGCAGGAGATATAGGTCCGATTCAGGCGGATTTGTGCCTTGATTTATCTGAGATAGAGCAGGAATACTACGATATTGTCAGGCAGTTTGTTGAAAATGGCATTGATATAATCACATTTGAGACTTTTGCTGACCTAGAGCACATTGTCCCTGCCATTACACGGATAAAGGCAGAGAAAGACATATTCATCATGGTGCAGTTCAGCATGAACCAGTATGGTTATACCAAGGCTGGAATAAGTGCAAGAAAGCTGCTTCTCATGGCAGCTGAAATACCGGGGATTGACGCTGTAGGATTTAACTGTGGAGTAGGACCGGGACATATGGAGCAGATTATGTCGGGACTTCTGCAGGACAGCGAGGTTATGATTGCCCTTAAGGACAAGTACATTATTTCCCTGCCAAATTCAGGCTATCCGGAGAGAATACGAAATCATATCACTTTTGCAAAGCATCCTGAGTATTTTGTAGACAAGCTGGATGAACTGGTCAATAAGGGCGCTGACATAGTAGGAGGCTGCTGTGGAACCACACCAGACTTTATAAGACTTTTGACCGAAAAGACAGATACGGTACAGAAGGGCAGGACCGATTTTACAAGCAACAGTGAAGCAGAGGAGGTAAAACCGGTAAACAAGGCCTTTTTTGCAGACAAGCTGAAAACTGGCGAGAAGCTTATAGCAGTAGAGCTTGCCCCACCATTAAATGCAAATGATGCAAACGTGCTAAAGGGAGCACATATGCTTAAGGAACTGGGGGTAGACGTGCTCACATTCCCGGATTCACCATCCGGACGTACCAGAGTTGATTCTGTGCTTATGGCTGAGAAGGTACACAGAGAGACGGGCATGTGTGTGATGCCACATATATGCTGCCGTGACAAGAATGCTATTGCCATGCGCTCGGTATTTCTGGGAGCCCACATAAATGACATACATAATTTCCTGATTATCACAGGAGACCCTGTTCCATCAGTGTCCAGAAGCTCAGTGAAGGCTGTGTTTAACTTTGATTCTGTGGGACTTATGAATATCGCAAGGGATATGAATGATGAGAACTTTAAGGA
>URLU01000239.1 GCA_900548765.1 uncultured Lachnobacterium sp. | reverse complement strand
CTGCCACAACCGCAAATCCCTTTCCAGCTTCGCCGGCTCTTGCAGCTTCTATGGAAGCATTTAAAGCAAGCAGATTTGTCTGGGCCGCAATAGAAAGAATATCCTCGGTAAGGCTCTCAATATCCTTAACCTTTCTGCTCTCATCAATGGCAGAGCTCATGACCTCCTTCTGTCGGCCGATATTCTCGTTTATAACCTGTCGGCGTGACTGGGCTCCCTTTCTCGCCTCTACTGCACGCTCCTTAACCTCAGCCACAAAATCATGACCTTCCATGGTCGCATCAGCCATATCTGCAACTGCATTGTCTACATCAGCAGTTCCCTGTGCGGTCTGATCCGCAGAGCTTGAAACCATATCCATTGAGCTGGCAAGCTCCTCCATAACTGCTGAGATATTGCCTGCGCTTTCATTGGAAGTCTCAATTCCCTGATTGATCATGCCTATGGATGTATTTACATTGCCACTTACAGTTGTGATTGTGCCCATTACCTCTTCGAGGATTCCCACAAAGTCATTGACACCATCGCACAAATCTCCAATCTCATCATTTGATTTGATGTGAATTCTTCTATGTAATTCACCATGCCCATCCTTGATGGTCTGTGACAATTCTTCAAGCTGCTTCTTGGCGCTCTTTGCCGGCTTTGCAATTGTCTGCACAAGAATAAACTGCACAACTATGACAAATACTGCAACTACAAACAGTAAAGCACAATTAAAAGTAGTTGTTCCGCTTATCCTGACTGCAGAATGTCTTTCAACCGCCTCATTCAAGGTGTCCAGCTCCTCCTGAAAGCTTTCCACTCTCTTATCTACAACCGTTACAAAATCATACATACCATTTACCAGTGCGCCACACTTGACATTGTTTCTTGCCACGCTGGTGTCATATATGCCCTGACAGTAATCAATAAAATCATTCATCGCACGGACAAGATTTTCCATGGCAGTATTGATTTCCTCAGAATCTATCTCCTGTGCCTTTGCAGACATTACCTCAACATCAGTCCTGAGTTCATCAAGCTTTGACTGAAGTTCATCCTGCATGGTTGATTCATTTGCTGTACCATATGATGTGTAGCACAGATTACTATACAGCTGAACCTGCTGGAAACAAACCTGCATTTTCTGGTTATCCTCTGCCAGCTCCATCTCCGCAGTAAGCTGTTTATTGAATTTGCCAATCTGCGTATTTGCGCTAATGTTCATGAAAACAATAGCAACTGTTGCAATCAGTATAAATCCAAAGCTTGTAACCAGCTTAGACCTTATACTGCGTCTTTTTACTTTCTTTTGTTTTTTCATATAAGAGTCCCCCTATCTTAGGTACTATTATACTATTAATCCCAGCCCAATTACAATACCTGTATTCAATTTAACGAAAAAATGGAAAGAGCCCCTTTACTTCGCTCTAAACAAAGTAATGAGGCTCTTTCCGAGGAGTTTAGTTATGAAAATGTTTATTAATAAAAAGGGAATAATGAAAAAGGAATTACTTCCTTTTACAATGATTATTATATGTTGTAAATATGGACGGATTATGTCCGAATTAGAAAACATTTATAAAATCGTCCATTTAAAAATTTATAAACTCTTTATAATTGTAACAATTAGGACATATTTCCTAGGTATAGTACATATTTCCTATAATATTTTGTTAAAAAGTTGTTCACAAAGCAGTATTTTTTCCCTATTTTCCGGTCCCTCTAAACTGTTCTCAAACCTTACTGTTCCTGGCTTGCCACTATTTTCCAGAAGTCCTGCCTGCTGTAATCTTCTCTTCATTTCTCTGGCTGTACCCTCAGCACCATCAAATACCTGAACTTTTTCACCCAGAATCTCCTGTATCAGTTTGCGGGCAAATGGATAATGAGTACAGCCAAGTACAACTGCATCTACTTTATTGTTCCTGTACTCAAACAGAAGCTCTGTCAGATATTTTCTCAGATCATCACCCTCCAAATCGCCTCTTTCCACAAAATTCATAAGCCCCGGACATGGCAGCGGAATTATTTCTCCCTGATCCTCGTACCTTGCCATAAGTGCCCTGAATTTTTCCTGACTAACGGTCATAGGGGTGGCCATCACCAGCACCTTGGGATGCACCCTGCACAGAACTGCCGGTTTAACTGCCGGCTCAATTCCCACAATTGGCACCTCCGGATATATTTCCCTGAGCTTTCTGACCGCCGCACTGGTGGCTGTATTGCAGGCGACCACAAGTCCCTTACAGTTATCCTCGAAAAGCAGTCTTCTGGCATGCTCACAGGTAAGTTTCCTCACTTCCTCCAGGGTTTTGGTCCCATATGGCGCATTTTTGGAATCACCATAATATATAAAATTCTCGTTTGGTAAAATCTTTACCAGCTCTCCCAACACGCTGATTCCGCCTACACCGGAATCAAAAACTGCTATAGGCTTCAAACTTCATACTTCCTTTCTTAAAACATACAGCAAACTTGAAAATGATTTGCCATATGATATAATGAGTGCAAGTGAGTCAACATGCTTGCATGATTGACGAACGACGAATGTTGATCATGAACTGTTTTTGTTCATGATATAATGAGCGTAGGCAATGAGACATGCCAAATATGATAGACATTAGTGCAACGTGCTTGCACAGGAGCACTCATGTCTATTGTATTTGATAGGGCGAATGCCCGTACATCCGAGGAAACAAAATGTTTCCTCGGATGAGCACGTCGAATGTCCACATAAAACTACCGATAAGGAGTCAGGGCAATATGATTAAGGACAAACAACTATTTGACAACATAAAAGAATGTAAATCCTGCAAGAGACCTCTTCCACCGGACTATGATGAGGATTTGTGTCCACACTGCAAGGAAATCCAGTTGTTCCATGACGTCAAGGATTATATTCGTGCAAACGATGTAAATGAATACGAGGTCGCTGAGCATTTTCAGATTCCACTCCGTCAGGTAAAGACATGGATTAAGGAAGGCCGAATCGAATACAAGG
>URLU01000238.1 GCA_900548765.1 uncultured Lachnobacterium sp. | reverse complement strand
CAGTCTGTATTCCTCATCTTACTTCTTTTATGCGATAAAAAAAGCTCCATCCCCAAATAGGGACGAAGCCATAAGTTCCGCGATACCACCCTGATTCTCACAGACATAATCTGTAAGCTCTCATTGCCTGCGTAACGTGCAGCACACGTCATGACCTACTAATCATACAATTTCAATCATGCAGCTCCTGTGGGAACTTCGAATCATAGTCATTTCTCAAGGCTGCTTTCAGCCGATGGCATCCTCTCTCTTTTAGCTGTATCTATGCTCTACTAACACATTCATTGCTTTTACATTTTCGTAATTTTATCATAATATACAAAAAACATCAATGGGTAATTTAAACTAAATCACATTAAATTTTTCCGCAAACCCTTTGGATAATGGTTTTTCATCTGTCCATTGGCTATCTTGCCCCAGCCTGCCGAGTATCCATCTATGCCAAACAGACACCAGCCCTTAAGCTTTGTGTCTATCTCACCCTCTTTAAATATGACAGACTGTCCGTTAAAATAACCAAGGGCTCTCATATCCTCCGATGGCAGTTCAACATACTTTTTAACATCCTCCCTGCCCAGTGTCAGGGCAAGGGCAAAGGCTGGCTCAAAGCGGTTTTTCTTAAACTCTCCTATATGCAATCCAGCTCTTAAGACATGGATTCCCCTAAGGCTCACTTTCTCGTCCGGCAAACGGTATAACTGGTCTCCAAACAGCTCAAGCTTTCCTTTCTTAATCCAGTCTGCAAAGTCATCCAATACTGTCTCTGATAAAAATTCATCAAGTGCCTTTTCCTGTTCCTTTGTGAGCTTTGCTTTCGTCTGCTTTGCCTTTGACGACTTGCTCTTTGAAGGTCTGTCTGATTCTGTGCCAGCCTGACCAGCATCATTTTCCGAGAAATTAAGCATGCCTGCTCTGTGAAGCTTCGCCACAAAATGTCCCTCGCCATGAACCTTGTGCGGCATAATCCGCCTCTGTTCTACCAGACTGTAGTCCTCATGACTGCTTAAAAATCTCTCGATTAAGTCCTCATTCTCCTCTCTGGAAAATGTGCAGGTAGAATATACCATATCGCCTCCCGGCATAAGCATAGCCGCGGCATTGCAGATGATTTCATACTGCCTGTCCGCACACACAAGCACCTGGGCTGGGCTCCACTCGTTCATGGCATCAGGATTTTTCCTGAACATGCCCTCTCCAGAGCAGGGTGCATCCACCAGTATGGCATGGAAAAATGCTGGAAAATGCTCTACAAGCCTTCCGCTGTCCTCATTTGTCACAACTGCATTTCTGACACCCATTCTCTCTATATTAGAAGAAAGAATTTTACATCTGGCATTATTTATCTCATTAGATATAAGAAGCCCCTCCTGTCCCAGATATGAGGCAAGCTGTGTTGATTTTCCTCCCGGTGCAGCACACAAATCCAGCACTCTCATGCCAGGCTTTGGTGCAAGCAGGCTGGCTGCCGACATGGCACTTGGTTCCTGAATATAGTAAAGCCCCATCTCATGATATGGATGCCTGCCCGGTCTGGCGGTTTCCTCGTTGTAATAATATCCGTTCACAGCCCAGTCAACAGGCGTAATGGTCTCTACTCCAAGCTTATTTAAGACAGCCTCATATTTGCTGCTGTCCAGGTCTTTTTTAAGCACATTAAATCTAAGTGCCTGATATCTGTCATTTTCATAGCAGTATAAGAAGTCTTCCCACTCATCTCCAAGGAAGTTTTTCATTTTTTCTTTAAATTCTACAGGTAAATTCATCTAACCTCACCTATCTGTTTTATCTCTACGTTGTTGTAATAATAGCTTATGATGTCTGTACATGAGCTGCCATTTTGAGCCATGCTGTCAGCTCCATACTGGCTCATTCCAATTTCATGTCCGAATCCGCTTCCTTCAATAGTATAACGGCTTGCGTCCGAACTTACAATACGAAAACATGCACTGGGTATCATGGACAGATTTTCTCTCACACTGCCATCATTTAAAGTGGTACTTACAAGCCCCTGACCTAAGAATTTTCGTATTATATTTTCGTTTTTCATTTCCCTGCTTCCCTTTTCAAACTGGGCAGTCAGCTTAAGCACAAATCCATTTTCGCTGGTCTCATCCACAGATATGCTTTTAAGCTTTCCAAGCTCTGCATCCGCTATGCTGTCAAGACCTATGACTGCACTCCACCTGTAAAAAGGCGAGTTTGTATCAGATGATGCCACCTTGTGGATATAGCCCGGTGTCTCTGATTCCCATACCTCAAAATCCTCTGTCATATCACCGCAGGTTGAAAAATAATAGCATACAGCCAGCTCGTTGTCATAGGTCACAACCTGTCCCTGAGTGGCGTCACAGGCTGCATCCGTCTCTGCATACCTGCCTGACGCATTGTAGACCTGATAGGCTGTAGTATTGTCAAGATTTGCTCCGTACTCCGCATATTCCATGTTTTTCATCTGGGAATAAGCATAGGTTCTGGCACATATAGCCTGTGCCTTTAATGCCTCTGGCGCAAATGACAGCATCATCTCGGAGGGAAGTACGTACCTGACATAGTTCTCCACTGAAAGGACGTTCACAAGGGCATAACCGCTTCCTGTATTTCTAACAATAAGGCTGCCCTCATATCCGTTGACACAGTAGTCCGTACCATTGGTACTGTAGAAAAACGTACCGCCCTCCGGCGTGATAATCCTGTTGTCTCCAGCCTCGATTCCAAGTGCTGATGCATCAATCACTGCCCCGGCATCTGTCACTGTACTCTCGTTGGTTCTCTGGTTAAAAATATGACAGGCATTATCTGATTTAATGTATACATTAGTGTACAGGTATTCATCATTATTTTTGAGCAGTACCCTTATATTGGAATTGTCTATCTCCTGCTCCAATATCGCCGCACATATTTTATCTCCCTCAAGCACATATTTAAGTCTGGTGCCTCCTAATACAAGCTCATCCCAGCTTGTCGCAGCCACAGTATCACCAAGGCTTG
>URLU01000237.1 GCA_900548765.1 uncultured Lachnobacterium sp. | reverse complement strand
CGGTATTGTATTTGGCAGGAGTTATGTACTTCATGGTGACAATTTCGATTTCAGGGAGAAGGGCAGACTTCAAAATCTGGAAACGGCGTCTGTTGGTCTCGTCCAAAACCTCGTCAGCATCAGGTGCATAGATGTATTCCTTCGTAGCCTTGGAAAAAGAAAAATTCCTTGCGGCAGCAAAATCATCGCACCATGAGAAATCATACACCAAATCAGTGTACTGTCTGGCAATCTCTTTGGTATCATCTGTGGAGCCTGTATCTACGATTATTATTTCGTCCATTAAGCCAGCTAAGCTGTCTAAGCATCTGGCTAGAATTTCGGCTTCGTTTTTTACAATCATACATAAACTAATAGAAATCATGAGAACCCCTCCTGCATCTGGTTGATAAGTATATTTTACTACATTTTATGTTTATTTGATACAATTTTATGGTAAGATGACATGGATAGAATGATGAGTGGCGATTTACCTTTCGTAGATTATGGGACCCCGTAGCAGTTCATATTGTTTTCTGAGAAACAAGTGTATGTGACTCGGTTAGCGAAGGCTTAAATGGAAAGCTTGGTATGTGAAAATAATATATAGAAAGTATGATAAGGAAATATAATGAGTAAGAAGAAAATAGGAAAAGAAAAATTTCTAACCAATACAATTGTGGTCTGGGCAGGCGCACTAATTTGCTGTGCCCTCTGGGGCAGTGCCTTTCCATGTATCAAGATAGGCTATAGTATGATGAATATTGCTGCAAACGACAGTGCTTCACAGATACTGTATGCAGGATATAGATTTATACTGGCAGGTCTGCTTGCTATTATGATAGGAAGCTTCTCACAGCGGAAGCTTCTGCTGCCATCCCAAAAGGCAGTGCCTAAAATACTCTGGCTGTCACTTTTGCAGACGGTCATCCAGTATCTGTTTTTCTATATCGGACTAGCCCATACAACAGGGGTCAAGGCTTCGATTATAGAGGGAATGAATGTCTTTGTTGCGCTGATAGTTGCCTGTGCAATATTCAGGCAGGAAAAATTTACACCAAGCAAGATAATAGGCTGTGTCATAGGCTTTGCAGGTGTTGTGTTGGTTAATCTAAATCCAGGGGCAAACGGAGCCTTGATTGGACTGGACATGAATTTTTCGGTGCTGGGCGAGGGATTTATATTTTTGTCTACTGTGTCATATGCTTTTTCATCAGTATTTTTGAAAAAATACTCAAAGACAGAGAATCCTGTCATGCTTAGTGGTTATCAGTTTGTGCTTGGTGGAATCATCATGATAATATGTGGAAGGGCAGCAGGCGGGCATGTGACAGGCTTTGACGCACCGGCGGCTGGCATGCTCCTGTGGCTTGCGATGGTGTCTGCTGTGGCATATTCGCTGTGGGGAATTCTGCTCAAGTACAATCCGGTGTCGAGAGTGGCTGTGTTTGGATTTATGAATCCGGTATTTGGAGTGCTGCTGTCGGCATGGCTTTTGACGGAGAAGGATGCGTTGGGAATCAACTGTCTGGTGTCGCTGGTTTTGGTGTGTGCAGGAATATATGTGGTTAATCGGGCAGAGAAGCCTGTTATAGAATAATAAGGAAGCAAGAGGATAAATATGCAGAATAATACAATTGTAACTTTGAAAAAGGGCGAAGGACGCACCATAAAAGCCGGAGGTGCATGGATTTTTAACAACGAGATAGACACAATAACCGGTACATTCAAAAACGGCGAAATCGTGAATGTACATGATTTTGACGGATACCAGATGGGCAGGGGCTACATAAACCAGAATTCTAAAATCAGAGTGAGGATGCTGACCAGAAAGGCAGATCAGGCAATAGACCCAGAATTTCTCCAGATGAGAGTGCAAAATGCCTGGGAATACCGTAAGAATGTGATGCAGTCAGAGGACTTGTCAAGCTGCAGGGTGGTCTTTGGAGAGGCTGATTTTTTGCCGGGCATAACTATCGACAAATATGAGGATATTCTGGTGCTGGAGTGCTTAACTCTGGGAATGGAGACTGCGCTTGTGGAAAACTGTGATGAAGCCTGCACTTTAAAAGAAATGATAGTAAAGCTTCTTATTAAAATAATGAAGGAAGATGGCATAAATATCAGGGCAGTCTACGAGAGAAGCGATGCCAATGAGAGGACAAAGGAAGGACTTGCAAAGGTAAAGAAGCTGCTCTGGCATGTGGATGGGCTGACAGAGGAAGAGTTTGACCCTCATGTTGAAATCGTGGAGAACGGCGTCAGGTATCTGGTAGATGTAAAGGATGGACAAAAGACAGGATTTTTCCTTGACCAGAAATACAACAGGCTTGCAATGCAGAGAATCTGCAAGGGCAAGAGGGTGCTGGACTGCTTCACACATATGGGCACCTTTGCCCTTAATGCCGGCATAGCTGGGGCAGAGGAAGTCACAGGACTTGATATCTCAGAGTACGCAGTGGCACAGGCAACAGAAAACTCAGCCAGAAACGGACTCAGCCATGTGGTCAAATTCCGTGCGGCAAATGTCCTGGACGAGCTGCCAAAGCTTGCAGCAGCAGGAGAAAAATATGATGTGGTAATCCTTGACCCACCGGCATTTACCAAGTCAAGGGAAGCAACAAAAAATGCTATAAAGGGCTATCGTGAAATAAACATGAAGGGACTTAAGCTGGTGAAGGATGGCGGATATTTCGCCACATGTTCATGCTCACATTTTATGACCCAGGAGCTTCTGGCAAAGACTGTCAAAGAGGCAGCCAAGGCTACTCACAAGAGACTGAGGCAGATTGAGTTCAGGACACAGGGACCGGACCATCCGATTTTGTGGGCAAATAGTGCGAATGTGCCGGAGAGTTATTATCTTAAGTTTTTCATTTTCCAAGTCGTTGAGGAAAAGTAAGAACTCCTTATTAAGTTAGTTTGTTAAATATAATGTCTGTTGTATTGGTTGGAATGTAAACTTTTACATTAAATCATACGAAAGTGCTCATATCGCAGAAGTTTTTATTTTGAG
>URLU01000236.1 GCA_900548765.1 uncultured Lachnobacterium sp. | reverse complement strand
TAGAAATGCCAACATTAATGAGGAAATTTTTGGAACTATAGTTCTGCCGCAGGACTGGAAAGAAGGCCAAAAGCTTACAGTTAAATCCGTAAAGGAAGGCAGCAGTGCTGTTAGCTGTTCCATAAAAGTGGCTAGCTTGATTGAGCGTCAGAGTGAGGTTGAATATTATATTGAGACCGAGGAGCTGGCAGAGGGTAAGATGACTTTGGCAGGCTGGGCTATGGGGGCTGTAACACCAGAATTTGAGGTGTTTTGTAATGGCAGAAAAGTCCAGGCGGAAGTGACTAAAACTTATCGTAAGGATGTAAAAGCGGTATTCCCAGAAGCAGATACTGACGTGCAGGCTGGTTTTAAAATCGTAGTGAATAATGCTCAAAAGGGAAAATACAAGCTTGTAATTACCTGTGGGGATAAGAAGTCTGAGTACTGCAAACAAAATAGTGCCTTAAAGAAATTTAATTCAGAAGAAAATGTGGCATACAGGACAGTGAGATATTTGAAGCGCTATGGTGCTATGGCAACTGTCAAACAGATAGGCAAAAAGTTATCAGGCAAAGATAAGGCAATTGTTGACCTGTATCCAGCCTGGAGAAAAAAGCATGAGATAAAACAGGCAGAGCTGGATGAGCAGCGTGGTATAAAATTTGATTATGAGCCTGTGTTCAGTATAGTGATTCCTCTTTACAATACCCGCATCAAGTTCCTGAGGGAAATGATTGATTCTATTATTAATCAGACCTATGGCAGATGGGAGCTTTGTCTTGCTGATGGAACAGGGGAGAACAGCCCTTTGATTCCTGTGCTCCAAGAGTATGCTAAGAAGGATACCAGAATAAAGTATTCTGTTTTAAAAGATAATAATGGTATATCAGAAAACACCAATGCCGCAATAAGCATGGCTTCAGGTGAGTATATTGTACTTGCTGACCATGATGATATTGTGCCTGCAAATGCTCTTTTTGAATGTGCCAAAGCCCTTAATGAGGGAAAACAGACCGGCAAAAATATAGACGTTATTTATTCTGATGAGGATAAGGTTGATATGAAGGGTAAAAAATATTTTGAGCCTCATTTCAAATCAGATTACAATATAGACTTATTGTGCAGCATGAATTACATCTGCCATTTGTTTGTGGTAAAGAGCTCTTTGGTAGAGGAGCTTAAAAAGCGTGATGGTGCGGTGCTTAGAAGAGAATATGATGGAGCCCAGGACCATGATTTCATTTTAAGGTGCTGCGAGCTGGCTGAAAATGTATACCATATTCCAAAGATTCTCTATCACTGGAGATGTCATCTGGATTCAACTGCTGCGAACCCGGAAAGCAAAATGTATGCTTTTGAGGCGGGGAGAAGGGCAGTGGAGGAACACTATAAGCGGATTGGAGTGCCGGCAGAGGTTGTCCATGGACAGTTTTATGGCATGTTTAAGACCAATTATAAATGGACCGAAGAACCACTTATTTCAATCATTATTCCTAATAAGGATCATATTGCGGATTTGAGAAAATGCATGGATTCCATTGATAATAAATCAACCTACAGAAACTATGAGTTTATTATTGTGGAGAATAACAGTACAGAGACTGAAACCTTCGAATACTACAAGAGTATCAGTGAGCGCGACAATGTGACTGTATTATATTATGAGGGTGATTTTAATTTTTCCCGTATTAATAATTTTGGTGAAAAGCATGCCAGAGGAGAGTATGTTCTTCTCTTAAACAATGATACGGAAATCATAAATCCTGACTGTCTAAAGGAAATGCTTGGCTATTGCATGCGCGAGGATGTAGGAATGGTTGGAGCCAGACTCTATTATGAGGACGACACTATACAGCATGCAGGAGTTGTTTTAGGCTTTGGAGGAATGGCAGGACATACCTTTATTGGTTCTTCCAGATATGATAATGGTTATTTCTCGAGAATTATCTGTGCTCAGGATTATTCGGCTGTTACAGCAGCCTGTATGATGGTTAAAAAGGCTGTATACGAGCAGGTTGGCGGTCTCAATGAAGATTTTAAGGTGGCATTCAATGATATAGATTTTTGCATGATGGTACGAAAAGCCGGGTATCTCATTGTATATAATCCGGCGGTTGAACTGTACCACTATGAATCAAAGTCAAGAGGCTTGGAGGACACACCGGAGAAGGTGGAACGCTTCAATTCTGAGGTGGCGAGGTTTATTGACAGGTGGCACAAGGAGCTTGCTGCAGGAGACCCATATTATAATCCAAACCTGACCTTGGACAAGGCTGATTTTTCGCTGAATGTATAGCTGTATTTGAAATATAGGAATCATATATGAAGATTACATTTTACAATTTGCAAAAAGGAATAAGGTATCTTAGAAACTATGGTCTGAGAGAGTTTTTTATCAGGCTCAGTGAAAAAGGAGAACCGGAAAATATTTCTTATAGTGATTGGTATAATAAGCACAAGGCTGCTGAAAATGAACTTAAAAAGCAGAGAAGAGAGTCAGAACACTGGGAGGATAAGCCTTCATTTATGGTGTTTATCCAGTGTGGTGGCGGAATAAATATTGATGCGCAGGCTGTGAAACGAAGCATCTACTCAGTTTTGAAACAGTCCTATGGACAGTGGAGCATTTGTGTGCTTAATGCACCGGAAAGTATGCCGGACGAGTTAAGCTCATTTATTAAAGCTAAGGCAGAACATGAGATTTTATGTACAAGAGCGGATGAGATATTGCAGGACATAGAGCAAACGGCAAGTGGAAAATGGAGTTATGCTGCGTTTTTAGAAGCTGGTCATATTCTGTCGCCCGATGCCCTGTATCAGGCTGCCAATGCGATTGGAAATCCTGCTTCTATCAGACAGTCAGGTGTGCACTGGGATGATGATAAGTCTACAATACCAGACATGATATATACAGATGAGGACATGATACAGTGGAGCGGTGATGAGTCTGACACAGATCCATTTCACTATGCACCGGAATTTAAGCCGGACTTCAATCTGGATTTGCTCAGGGCA
>URLU01000235.1 GCA_900548765.1 uncultured Lachnobacterium sp. | reverse complement strand
GTGGTAATCGTGGCTGGCTGTGGTATTCACAACTGTGGTGATCAGGACTCACAGCATGACGGAGTACACAGATTTTTCGTAGGGAAAAATTCCCGTGTGGTATATGTGGAGAAGCATTACGGCGAGGGTGACGGCAAAGGCAGAAGAATCCTAAATCCTGTGACAGAGGTCTATCAGGAAGCAGGCAGCCATGTCGAAATGGAAATGGTACAGATAAAGGGTGTAGACTCAACCTACAGAAAGACAGTTGCAGAACTCAAGGAGGGTGCTGCCCTTATAGTGAGAGAGCGTCTTATGACCCACGGAGACCAGAAGGCTGTGAGCACCTATGATGTCTACCTGAATGGCAGAAAGTCAAGCACAGACGTTATTTCACGTTCTGTGGCAAAGGATACCTCTGAGCAGATATTTGAGGCCAGCATTATTGGAAATACAGAGTGTCATGGACATGCGGAGTGTGATGCAATTATCATGGACAAGGCTCATGTTGTGGCTGTTCCAAAGCTTGATGCAAATGATGTGGACGCTGCCCTTATACATGAGGCAGCAATCGGTAAAATAGCCGGAGAACAGCTTATCAAGCTTATGTCACTTGGCCTTACAGAGCAGGAAGCAGAAGAACAGATAGTAAATGGCTTCCTTCGTTAAGCATAATGGTGTATACTGGAGGTGATAGGATGACATATTCTGAATGGAAGGATTATGCCATAGTTGAGTATGACATTGTCAGCAGAAATTACAACAAAAAGGTATATGAAGCAGTTGTATATAATAAGTCTTCAGGAAATGGTGAGCTGGTACAGCTCACATTGAGAGATGTGATGAACAAGTGTGCCGGCACTAATTTTGAAGAACCTATTAAGAGAGCTATCATGAAATG
Source organism: uncultured Lachnobacterium sp. (assembly GCA_900548765.1). GTDB lineage: Bacteria > Bacillota > Clostridia > Lachnospirales > Lachnospiraceae > Roseburia. The sequence continues at coordinate 2,130 of URLU01000235.1, read as the reverse complement.
CGTTTACACAGACGCCAAGCTTGACAATGAAATACGCAAAGTGATGGACGAATATTTTCAGGGCTGAAATTACAGGGGGATAGTGTTTTGGATAGAGAACATTTACATTACATGGAGCAGTTGTCAGAGATGTATCCGACAATCAACAAAGCTGCGGCAGAGATTATAAATCTGCAGGCTATTGTGAATCTGCCAAAGGGCACAGAGCATTTTTTGTCAGATATTCATGGAGAATATGATGCATTCTCCCATGTTTTGAAAAATGGCTCAGGTGCGGTGCGTAAGAAAATAGAGGATGTATTCGGGCGGGCTTTAAGTGACAGAGATAAGGCTGGACTTGCCACATTGATTTATTATCCTAAGAAAAAGATGGAATTAATCAAGCAGACAGAGAGTGACATGGACTTGTGGTACAAGGTGACACTCTACCGCCTTATTGAGGTCTGCAAGACAGTTTCTTCGAAATATACCAGATCAAAGGTCAGGAAAGCTCTGCCGGAAGATTATGCATATGTAATCGAGGAACTGATAACCGAAAAACCAGAGGTGTTAAACAAGGAGGCTTACTACGAAGCCATTGTAAATACCGTTGTAGAGCTCGGACAGGCAGAACAGTTTATTGTTGTGCTGTGCGAGCTTATTCAGCAACTTGCAGTGGATCATCTGCATGTGCTGGGGGATATATTTGACAGAGGCGCAGGCTCGCACCTGATTATGGACAAGCTCTGCAAGTATCATTCCCTGGATATCCAATGGGGAAACCATGATATCATTTGGATGGGGGCGGCAGCCGGCAATCTGGCTTGTGTGGCTACAGTGATTAGAAATAGCATCAGATATGGCAATATTGACCTTCTGGAGGAGGGCTACGGCATAAATATGCTTCCTCTTGCAACCTTTGCCATGAGGGTGTATGCAGATGACCCTTGTGAGAGATTTGTCTTTAAGACCACACCGACAGGCAAGAATTTTGAAGAAAACGAAATGACCAGAAGGATGCACAAGGCGATTGCCATAATCAGGTTTAAGCTGGAAGGACAGCTTATCAAGAAATATCCTGAGTACGGCATGAGGGACAGGCTGCTGCTGGAGCATATTGACTATGAGAATGGTACAGTTGAGATTGAGGGAAAAAATTATCGTATGCTTGATATGCATTTCCCAACAATTGACCCGGAAGACCCGTATAAGCTCACAGATGAAGAGTACGAGGTTATGATCAGACTCAGATCCTCATTTTTGCACTGTGAGAAGCTGCAGACCCATATCCAGCTTCTGCTCAAGAAGGGCGGCATGCACAAGGTCTACAATGGCAATCTGCTTTTCCATGGCTGCATACCTATGATGAAGGATGGCAGCTTCGCAAAGGTAAATGTATATGGTAAGGAGTACAGTGGCAAGGCGCTTTTTGATGTGCTGGAATCCTATGTCAGAAAGGCGTTTTTCTCCACAGACAAGGAAGAAAGGGAGAAGGGTGCAGACATCATGTGGTATATCTGGACAGCACCTTATTCGCCCCTGTATGGACGCAGAAAGATGGCAACCTTTGAACGGTATTTTTTAGAGGAAGAGGACTTACATGTTGAGACAAAGAACTGCTATTACGAGCTTATCAACAAGCCGGAGATAGCGGACAAGATTCTGGCTGAGTTTGGACTTGCCGGTTCAAATTGTCATATCATAAATGGTCATGTGCCTGTGCACAGGATGAAAGGGGAGAGCCCTGTCAAGTGTAATGGCAAGGTGATTGTTATAGACGGAGGTTTTTCAAAGGCATACAGGAGCCGTACAGGTATAGCAGGCTATACACTGATTTTTAACTCCTATGGGCTTACACTCACAGCCCACGAACCCTTTGAATCGCCGGAGACTGCAGTCAGGGAAGAACGTGATATCGTGTCAAAACGGGAGGCTGTAGAGTACATGGACAAGCGAATTCTGGTAGGCGATACTGATGTGGGAGAAAAGATACGTCTCAAAATAGATGATCTCAAGCTGCTGATAAGTGCATACAGGTCTGGAGAAATAATTGAGAAGGACAAGTAAATGAAAAAAGAAGAATTGGAAAGTATTCTTAAAAAGGTAAAAGATGGTGAGCTTGACATAGATGAGGCTGTGGCAGAAATAAAA
>URLU01000234.1 GCA_900548765.1 uncultured Lachnobacterium sp. | reverse complement strand
ATAATCCCATAGTATTTCTCCTTTAAAACTTCCGATTTTCTTAATTCTACAAACTCCGATTTGTATAACAGTAGTCTAACACACGTTGTTTAAAAATACTACAGCCAAGCCAATGTCTGTAATTTGCCCTAAAATTTCATTTTGTGGAATTTGGACTACTTGATTTTCTAATTGAATACGCAATTCGTGAAATGCATAATTATACTGTTGATACATCAGACACACAAATGTAAATAGGGACTATTTATATGATGATAAAAATGGTGGCTCAAAAAGTAAATTGTAAGGAAAAATGTATTGCTTAATAATAATCAAAGGTGTAAGATAAAATCCAAAATTATCTGAAAATAGATGTGTAAAAAATTGTGAGCAGAAGGACTATTTTGAACAATGGCGGAGTATATGATGGAACTGTATTCTGTGAGACTGAGAAAGTAAATCTTGAGAGATACTGGATTGAACTGTAGATATGAGCATAAAACAGATGCAGGAAGAATTTAAGATGAGAGTGTGCTACTGTGAGGATGAGATCGCCCAGGCTGAATTTTTGAAAGAGCAGGTTAATAAGTGGGCAGCTAATAATGATGCAAATATGTTAGTGGATATATTTGAAAGTGCTGAGGAATTTTTATTTAAAAGTGATGAAGCAGCGTATGACCTGATTTTTCTTGATATTTCAATGAAAAGCATGAGCGGAATGGAGCTTGCCAGAAAAATCAGGGAAAAGGATAAGAATACTGTAATCGTATTTGTCACATCTGACCCGGGCTATGTGTTTGAGGGATATGAGGTCAATGCCTACAGGTATCTGCTCAAGCCGGTTTCAGAGACTAAGCTTGCAGAAATACTTGAAGCTGTGAGTGAAAGAGAGGACAGGGCTCAGGAAGAGAGCATAATACTTAAAGTCGCAGGAGAAAACTATAAGCTTAAGTTGAGCGACATCATGTATGTGGAAGCCCAGGGGCACTACATAAATATAGTAAAAGCGGACGGGGAGACCATATCACTTAAGTCTGGATTTTCGGATGTGCTAAAGAGGATAAACGAGACTGGAGAGCACTGCGTGACAGCCCATAGAAGCTATGCCGTCAACATTTCAAAGATAAGCAGCATAGGTAGAAGTGAGTGCCACTTATCGGATGGGACAGCGATTCCTGTGAGCAGGTCTGCCTATAAAGACTTAAACGATAAGTTTATCAAATATAATCTTGAGGGAAAATAAAACTATGAATAGAAATGCGATATCAATTATTTTGATTGCCTTAGCTGCTGCCATTACACTTGTCTTAATCGTATGCCTGATTAGATTTGTAGTGACAAAGCATCTTGAAAAGAGCACAGCAGCCTATCAGAATAAGCTTCTCAAAAACCAGATAGACGAAGTGCACAATGTATACATGACCATGAGAGGCTGGCGGCATGATTACCATAACCATATGCAGTCCCTAAAGGCATATCTGGAAATGGACAATATTAAGGAAGCGAGAGAATATCTGGACAAGCTTGAGACAGACCTGGATGACATCAATCTCTTATTTAATACAGGAAATATAGGGGTTGATGCTATTTTGAATTCTAAGATTTCCCTTGCTATTCACAATGGAATTCCTGTGGATTATAAGGCCACTGTGCCAGAAAAAACTACCGTTACAGATATAGATTTATGCGTTATTCTGGGAAATCTCATAGATAATGCAGTTGAAGCCTGTATGAAGGTAAAAGAGGATGAGCAGTTTATAAGGTTATATATTGGGACATTTAAGGAACAGCTGTACGTATCCGTAAGCAATGCCACAGACGAGGTGGTAAAAAAACTGGATGAAGAGTATATAAGTAATAAACGTGGTAATCACGGACATGGGCTGAAGAGAATAAATCTGATTGTGGATAAATATCAGGGATATATAAACAGGAAAAATGAAGCAGGAGTGTTTGTTACTGAGATAATGCTTCCGTTATAGCATGTGGCTATCTGTGTACGAATTGTTGCGATTCGTGCACATTTTTTGTTTTATATCGAAATTAGAATATAATTATTGTAAGACAAAAATACATGGAAATCAAAAAATGGAGTATCAGTAAGAAGGTATGGAAAAATATTCAGTACTAACCAATTTTATATTCGCCTATAGACCAGTATGGCAGAAAAAGAGGATATTCATATGGGATATGCTGCTTGAAATAATTTTTTCAGTGGTAGTTCCCTTAGCTGGGCTTTTACTAAATGCATTAGTGGTAAGGCTGCTGGGAGATAAGGTAAGTCTGATTGTCTTAGTTGTGGCTATCATGTGCGCATTTGTATCTTATGCAATTGTAAATGCACTTCAGACATATATAGTTGAAAAGCATGCTGCCCATAACATAGAGATAAGGCTTGAATTATTTGCATATGAGATAACAAAGAAAAATCTGTCTATACCCCTTGAAGCGGCAGAATCTTCTGAGGTCAGACTTATGAAGGAAAAAGCCAATATGGCAGTTTCAAGTAACTGGGGAGGAATAGAAGGATATTTCAGATACAGTAAGGCTATGGTGGTGGGAATGGCAGGTCTTGTGGTATATGCAGTACTGGCAGGAACAATCCATCCACTGATAATCGTAATGTTGCTTGCATTATCAACAATAACAGTATTAGTTGATAACGTACCCCAATGGTACTATAACAGAATAAAGGATAAGCTCGCCAGCGAGAATATAACAAAGGAATACATAGGACGCATCGTGCAGGACAGACCAGCAGGCAAGGACATAAGAGTATATGGTATGTCAGACTGGATAATTGGAAAGTACGAAAGGTCTATAAATAATACAAGAAAATTGACTGCAAGGCAGAATGTCCTTGCATATATAGGTTCTGCCACGACATTTACCTTAAATGCTGTCAGGGATATAGTGTGTTACCTTTATCTCATACATCTCCTGCAGAATGGCATGTCAGTGTCTGAGTTTGTGTTTTATCTGGGTATAATTTCTGGCTTTTCACAATGGTTTGCAGGGATTACAAGCAATGGAGTGATG
>URLU01000233.1 GCA_900548765.1 uncultured Lachnobacterium sp. | reverse complement strand
CCAGGTAGGTGAGATAACATTTATGCCCTTGGTCTTGGCCAGTACATTTGCAACATTATCATTGGCAGATGTTGTAGTGACCTGATGCCATGCCATGCAGATTTTTCCATCCTTGACAATATGGCTAAAGGTTTCAGGCACATAGGAATCATTTTTTATTTCTGTGGACTGTTTATTAGTAACAAGTTTGGATTTGATGTATCCAATGACGCCATCGGAGCTCATTACCTTTGTCCATTTGTCACCCTCTTCAATAATGGTAACAGGGTCGTCCTTTGTGGCTTCCTTTAAGATAGGGCTCTTGATGCCGCCCTTCTGGCGAATCTGTGTGCTCTTCTTTATAGTGGCGGTGTTTACTGTACCCCATGAGTTGTTAATCATCAGCCTGTTGGGTCCAGTTACATATTCATAAGTAAAGTCAGAGTACTGACGAACGAAATCAATATCAATATAACATGAGTCAGAGTTTGCCTTGACAACAGGATGACCATAATCCACAGTAGATTTTGTGACCTGATAACTGTTGCTGTCAGCATTAGCTGATATCAGCTCTGAATCAGTAGCGTAGAACAAGATGTTTTCATTTGCATCCCAATAAAATCTTGAATTGATTGTATCGTGAACAAAAGAATAATCAAGGTATACATAGCCATCTATGACCTTTGCCTGAGCCTCATTCAGCTCACGGTTTAAGATTATGGCAGCCTGATCCTCAGCGGATATATTGTAATACTCGTTCAGGCTGAGGACATCCTTGCTTGGCGTGTATTTTTTTATCAGTGCTGATATGCCCGCTATTGCAATAATAATCACAATCAGTATTAGGACAACCAGTGCTGGTATTATTTTCTTTTTCATGTGTAAAAATCCTTTCATATATTAGTCTTATTGCTACGCTCATTATATATCATTATAATTACATATTCAAACAAAATAAGGAGCTGCCAGATATAGCAGCCCCTTAATCCTTTTTTCTTTTTTACTTTTAAGTTTACAACTTAAACATCAAGTCTCCTTGCATTTTTCTCAAATTTTTAAATCGTGAGTCGTGTCTTGTCAGAAAATCTGCTATTTTTTGAACCACAGGACTATGCCTATGTATTCGGATGGTAAGAACTCAATAAACAGCTGATTGAAAAAAATAGTCTGCATTCGTGATATACTAATTCCTTTCTGTAATTTTTTTCAAAAACCCGAAATACTGAGAGGTAAGCTGAAACGGATTTTCAAAGAATGGAATCCTTAGGATTTTGGCTTTGATGACCCTGTTATACTCATAGGTAGAACTGTTTTGATTAATCTTGTCTGGATTCCCTAAAAAAATAATATTTTCCCTCATATTATTTAAATAGTTATGAGTAAAACTAATAAGGTCACTTTTGTGCCAGGATGATAAATCGCAAATTGCTAATTTTAAATCGCAACGCATAAATTCCAAATTCGTGTATTGATTTGTAACACCAAAATCCAAAACGAAATAATCATACTTTTCCTGCAGCAGTGATGACAGATCATCTAATGTAACAGCAGAATAAAAATCAATCCCCAGATATTTAAAATGATTAGTCTTGTTTCTGGTGTTCAGGTTATGAATTTCATTAGTAGAATTAACTTCAAGATAAGCTACAGATGAGAATTGTTTGTTAGCTAAAAAATTAGAAACAGCGAGACACAGGCTGGTGACACCGGCACCGCGATGCATGCCGCAGACACCTATTGTGGTCGGTCTTTTATCAATCCTTTTATTAAATTTAAAAATCTTAAGCTTCCTCCTTTGAGTGGTAGTATGCAGTGTACCAGCTTCTCCACAGCCTTTGTGACCCTAAAAGGATCAGGGGCAAAGGGAAACATGATAACCTTCGTACCGAGATATGCTGCCAGCTGTCTGGCCTGTGTGCGGCTGCATAAATTACAGATGATTTTGACTGGTATGCCTGTTTTTTGAAGATGTTCATATCTTAATTCTGCATCCTTCCAGGACCAATAGCTTCCAGAGCATATAAGTATCACAAAGTCTGAGTTTATGAAGTCGCTATCCTGCTCTAGAGCTTCAACAGGTGCATATCCAAAGTCATAGACTGCATTGCCTGTAGCTGGAGATGGAATGGTTATGCCTGCGCCATATTTGGGAATGCCGGCAAAATGTCTGTAATAAGAGATTCCATTTTTCTCTTTAAAAGAATTTTCAAATCCTGCATAATTGTGCAAATCTTCTGACTCGTTTTTCTCGAAATAGTAACTTTCGGATTTGAGATATCTCAAAGCAGAAGTAATGGAAACCGCTATATGAGTGCATCCGCAGCCAGGAAAACTACTGACTACTGATATTTTTTTATAGAGATGTGGACAATCGGTTCTTTCAAATAATTTTTTTAGTTCAGATTCCAGTGCTTCTACCGTTTCAAATCGAAGTCCGGGCTCTGTATTGGATGCCTTGTGGATAATTCTAAGAACTTTTGGGTCTGATGTAGATAAGTAAGTGTAAATGTACCCCATAAGTTTTCCAATACTAAATACATCAGCAGCCAGTGTAATCTGGTCACTGTTAAATACCTCCGGTGCTGAAAAATCTACGTTACCAAGGTGATTGAAGTTATTTCCTGAAATGGAAACATAAACAGATATGCCAAAATCGATTAATTTAATATGGTCTCTGCATACTATAATATGCTCCGGTTTTAAATCTCTGTATATGATTGGATTTGGAATCCTGCTGTGCAGATAAATAAATATATCGCATAGCTCAATACAGAGAGTGAAAAACCTCTCTTTGGAAATAAACTGTTGTTGAAGCAAAAATTCATCAAGGCTTTGACCATCAATATATTCCTCAATCAGATAAGTGTTGGCTTCATCCTGCTCAATATCAAATATCCGTGGAATGCCAGGATGGTTAAGCTCTTTTAAAATCCGTGCTTCAATAAAATCATTACTGATGTTGTCTGTGTTTCTGGGGATAACTTTGACTGCTCTCAGTTGATTCAGAGAAATGTGTCTGACAAGAAAAACACTGCCGAAGGA
>URLU01000232.1 GCA_900548765.1 uncultured Lachnobacterium sp. | reverse complement strand
TAACGAGCTTGAGAAGCTTGGCAACTATGTAAATGATGATGTTGTTCTTGATAAGCTTTTAGCTGTAAAGGCTGGAAAGAAGGCTGACCTTAAGAATTACCTTAAGACAACACAGAACCTTGACATCAATGAGAACTCAATCTTTGATATTCAGGTTAAGAGACTTCATGAGTACAAGAGACAGCAGCTTAACGTATTATATATCATCAAGAAATACTTCGATATCAAGGAAGGCAAGAAGCCAGAGCAGCCAATCACACTTTTCTTCGGTGCAAAGGCAGCTCCAGCATACATTATTGCAAAGGATATCATTCATGCAATCCTCTGCTTACAGCAGATTATCAACAATGACCCAGAGGTAAGCCCATACCTTAAGGTATTCATGGTTGAGAACTACAATGTAACACTTGCAGAGAAGCTTATCCCAGCATGTGATATTTCAGAGCAGATTTCACTTGCTTCAAAGGAGGCTTCTGGAACAGGTAACATGAAGTTCATGTTAAACGGAGCTATCACACTCGGAACAAGTGATGGAGCAAACGTTGAGATTGCTGAGCTTGTTGGAGAGGATAACATCTATGTCTTCGGTGAGGATTCACAGACAGTTATCGACAGATACGAGAGAGGCGATTACTGCTCAAAAGATTACTACGAGAAGGATGAAGTGCTTAAGCGCTCAGTAGACTTCCTTGTAAGTGATCAGATGATGGCAGCAGGAAGCAGAGAGAACCTTGAGAGACTTTACAATGAGCTGTTAAACAAAGACTGGTTCATGACATTCCCAGATTTCGAGGATTACTGCAAGACAAAAGAGCAGGCATATGCTGACTACACAGATAGAAAAGCATGGGCTAAGAAGATGCTTGTAAACATCAGCAAGGCAGGATTCTTCTCATCAGACAGAACAATCAAGCAGTACAATGATGAGATTTGGCACTTAGAGGCTTAATCAATATTGGCTATTTTAATTCCAGGCGGTCTCCCCAAAGGGGAGGCCGCTTTTGCATACCAAAGTATGCAATAAAAGCTGCCGGTGGCTGGTTTTATGTATATACACATCTAAATATTTTCTTCATTTTCTCCGCGTATAACAAGAATATCATTGAGCTTAAGCACAGTGTCCTTCTGTGGCAGAATGGATAAATCATCACGGAGAATAAGGAAAATAGTAAGCTGCGAGTCTTCTTCAACCTCAGCAACAGTTTTTGCCGCATATCCCTTGTCCACGAAAATCTCAGCAATTTCCTTGATATCGGTATCCTTGATATTTGAAATATTGCTCTTGCGCTGGTACTGCTCAACAAAACCTGCACTGATGATACCGGTTGGGATTGCCACAACGCCAACCCCCAGATAGGCGATGCAGATAGCCATGCCCCTGCCCAGGGTAGTGATTGGATAAATGTCACCATAGCCCACAGTTAAAAGGGTTGACATGCTCCACCAGATACCGCTGAAAGCATTTCTAAAAACAAGAGGCTGGGCGTCATGCTCCACGCTGTACATACAGAGACTGCTTGCCAGCATAAGGATTACGACAATAAAAACAGAAGAGATAATCTGATTTCTTTTCTCATAAAGTACTGTAGTTATTACATTGAAGGAATCGTACTTGGCGTTGAGTCTGAACAGGTGGAAAATTCTTGCCACACGAAGCATACGGAAAATAACAAAGCCTGACAGGAAAAATACAGGCACGATTGTCAAAAAGTCAACAATGCCATCAAAGGAAACCAGAAAACGGAGCCTTGCCTGAGCCTTTGTTTTATCAGGATAGAGGTAGTCGGCAGTCCAGATTCTTAGGATATATTCACCGCAGAAAATCATGAGGGTGATGTATTCCGCTGCATGGAAGAAGGTGTTGAGATAATGCAGCTCATCAAAGGTCAGCAAAAAAGTAACCACGATATTGACGAGGATTGTAATTGTGATGAAAATGTCAAACAGCCTGCTTATATGGTTGCTTTTGTCCCCAATCTGAATTACGTTGAATACTTTTCGTTTGAAATTGTCATTTTTCATTTTAGTTTTCATGATTAGATACTTCCTGTTTATAAATAATTGATAATAATAATTATAGCAATAAAAGAGTTAGATACAAAGAAATACTTTATTCGTTTAAAAAATGCAGAGGTTTTACGTTTATTCGTTTGAAAAACGCAATCATATTTGTCAGATGTCTTGCATTTGCGCTGTCATATGAATAAAATATGTATAGCATATGAAATAGAAGGAGATACAATGAAGAAATTAGCAATTATATGCGCATCAGTCCTGCTTGCCACAACACTGACAGGCTGTGGGGAAAAAACAGACACAGAGCAGGAGGCATACCGCCAGTATGGTATAAATTGTCTGGAAAATGGTGACTATGATGATGCAGTCGAGGCATTTCAGAAGGCTCTGGATCAAGCTGTAGGAGTGGGCGCAGTTGAGATAGATACCTGTCTGTACAAGGCCCAGGCACAGTATATGGCAGGAGATACAGATGGAGCAATAGAGACCTATACAGCCCTTATTGAATACAATGGAAGCGCAGATGCATACTATCTGAGGGGCAATCTGTATTTTGCAACAGGACAAAATGACCTGGCTGTGGCAGATTACGAGAGCGCGGTAAAATCCGACAGCTCAAATTATGAGCTCTACATAGGCATATACGAGTCACTGAACCGCTACGGCATGACAGATAAAGGACAGGAATACCTGAACAAAGCCCTTGCAATCAAGGGGGATGAAGGACAGGATAAGATGCAGAAGGGCAGAATATACGCTTTACAGGGAGACTATGACAATGCAGTTTCCAACTTAAGTGCTGCGATTGAAGCCGGAGTAAATAAGGCAAACTTTTATCTGGGACAGGTCTACAGCCAGATGGGAGACAAGGATTCATCAGCTACATATTTTCAGGCATACATAGACAGCGGAGAGGCTGATTCCTATGATTTGTGTGAGATGGGTGAGCTCCAGATGAACAGTGGGGATTATGACACAGCGGTTTCATTCTTCAATGCAGCATTAGCCCTTGATAGTGTGC
>URLU01000231.1 GCA_900548765.1 uncultured Lachnobacterium sp. | reverse complement strand
TACATCTGGATAATTCTCGGTATGCTTGTAATCTCCCGCTCATCAAGTGACTGCATAAAGGCTTCATAGAGTCCTGTGATGCGAAGCTCCAGCTCTATGCCCTTTTCAAACCATGAATGATACTCCGGTCTGCACCTGTTGCCCTTGATTAAATAGCTGCAAATCATGCCTATGTACTCCGGCTTTGGATTTGCCTCATAGGCGACACACAGTATCTTATAGACAGCAGGCTTAAAGCCCTTGCCCAGTTCTACAATCTGGAATATCTGGTCAGCTATGTCCTTGGTCATTGCCTTCCGCCTTATAGCCCATCTTAGCACTCTAAGCTCAAAGGTATCAAGCTTTGTCAGCAGATATGGATCCTGCCAGATCAGATAGTAGGCTTCCAAATATAAATATGGTGATGAACAGCCCTTTAATACCCAGTATTCTATAGCTTTCAATTTTCTCGCATTATTGTTGTAATACTGCTCCTGCAAAAATGACAAAACCCAAAACAGGAGAATTGAGTCTGGATTTTCATAAAAAATCACTTCGATTTCCTTTGTCATCTTGTCTACATAGGTAGGTTCCCTCTCCATAAGGGTGAGAAGGTAGAGATAATAACCCCATACAGGGGACTTTTTATCTATCCACTCCCGCTTAAAATCGTCAAGAATCCACTCAGCTTCCTGCCTCTGCCTGTTGATAATCAAAGCCTGTGCTTTCATAAGCAGATACATAGGCTCGTTCTGGTCTAAGGCATGAAGATGGTTTAATATATCAATCGTCTCATTTGCCCAGACACCTGTGACAATTCTCTTAAGTCTGTATGCCTGATACAGCTCCATGATTCCAACCTTGCATTCCTGTATCTGAAGCCTTACTGATTCCATGACCTCCTCAAGCTCTTCATCCTGTGAAGCTGTAATCTCTAAGGTAAAACTCTCATATGGCGAACTAAAATATATCCGTCCAAAATTTCTGCCACCATGCATTGCATTGGCATCTATCTTATATTCAAAATTATATGTGCTTCCGATAAAGTCATCAGTCGACACCTTAGTCTTTGACAGCCTGATAAACTCCGCATCAGTTGAAACAGCAATCTCTATATAGCCCCAGCTGCTCTTTTTGATTTCAAGCTGCTCCGATATGGATTCTGTAAGGCCTGAATATGAAGCCTTGTCCTTTTCTATAGAAAAATTAATGGAATTTTTCTTCTGTATTCCGATAAGAAACTCTTCCAAATTCTGCTTTGACGGCTTCGCTGCTATGATTCCTTTGTAAATCATAGCCTCCTTTACTTCCTTGTCATTTATGATATTAAGAAAGTTTTTGTGATAAAAAATCTGATAGGCCTCGTCCCAGTTTTCCTTTGCCAGACAGGAAAAATCATATAGATTTTTGATAAGCCCTGTAGAACATTCCGGATAAAGCTTTGAAATCGTTGCACAAAAAGAAAGACTGTATTCGCACTGGCTGCATACAATCACAAATACTCCTTCTTCACGATTTCCTTCTTCCAGACCCCTGCCCTTAAAACGATAACGAATCTTCACTTCCTCGCCATCAAACTGCGGAGTCAGACATTCCATTCTCGAATTGGTGGTATAAATCACACCTCGAAGCTTGATTTTATTACTGCTTGAGATTGTGAAGCTGCCCTCATAATCCAAGCCCTCTGTAACCTGAATGTCTATCTTCTCCTCAGAGAAGCTTAAAAGTGGTTTCGTGTACTCGAACTTTCCTCTGGCGATCTGTCCTATTCTCTTACGCACAACTACTACCTCGATGTCATTCTCTGTTGATTTTTCTTAAACATAGAATATAATAAATTATAAACGATTTATTATACTGTTGCAATAAGAAAGGCTTGTAAAATGCTAGAACAAAAAGAACATTTTCACGGAAGTGACCTGGAAAAAATAGAAAAAATATATCACATAAAAAAAGAGGACATCATCAGCTTTGCGGCAAATGTCAATCCTTTAGGTGTCTCTCCCCTTTTAAAGAGGACTCTTGCAGACAAGATTGATGTAATTACCAGCTACCCGGACAGGGAATACACCTCTCTCAGGCAGTCGATTGCAGGCTACTGCTGCTGCGATGCTGACGATATACTGGTAGGAAATGGCTGCACCGAATTAATATCACTTTTTATCCAGATTACAGCTCCAAAGAAAACTCTGCTCTTAGGGCCTACCTATTCTGAATATGAGAGAGATTTAAAGCTCGAGGGCAGCGAAATCGATTATTATATGCTAAAGGAAGAGGATAATTTCGAGCTTGATGTCACTGATTTCAAGTCCAGAATCACAAATGATATTGATTTGATTATCATATGCAATCCAAACAATCCAACCGGAGGCTGCATATCCAGAGACAAGCTGTCTGACCTCCTGTCTCATTGTAAGACAAGCAATACCTGTATGATGATTGATGAAACCTATGTGGAATTTGCCGAAAATATACACGAAGTAAGCGCAATTCCCCTCTGTAAGGAATTTGACAATCTCATGGTACTCCGTGGCACTTCAAAGTTTTTTGCTGCACCGGGTCTCAGGCTTGGATATGCAGTTACCGGAAACAGGGAGCTTTTAAATGACATTAATTCCAACAAAAATCCATGGATGATAAACTCTCTGGCTGTTGTGGCTGGTGAGACCATGTTTATGGATGAAGAATATATAAAAGCCACCAGAAAGCTCATGACAGAGGAAAGGACAAGACTCACCAGACTCTTTGAAGCCAGTGGAAGATACAAGGTATATCCTTCTAATTCCAATTTTCTGCTCCTTAAAATTCTGGATAAGTCAGTTTCATCCCATGATTTATTCGACAGGGCAATCAGGGAAAACATGATGATAAGGGATTGTTCAACCTTCCCAGGCTTTGAGGACAGATTTATACGCTTCTGCTTCATGAAAAAAGAAGACAACGACCGCTTAGCCGAATGTCTTCTCAAATAAGATAAAAGTAATATATAGCCCCAGAGCAAGGCATATCAGCATAATGATATAGCCTTGCTTTATTTTTGTCTCAGTCTTCATAGCCCTGTAC
>URLU01000230.1 GCA_900548765.1 uncultured Lachnobacterium sp. | reverse complement strand
CTTATGCTGGAAAAAAACGAACACATGACTTATCAGCTTGTACAGACCCTGAGCAAGACCATCGAGGCAAAGGACAAGTACACAAAGGGACATTCGGCACGCGTGGCAAAATATTCGGTTATGATTGGGGAAAAGTTTGGATATGACAGTGAAAAATTAAAGCGGCTTGAGTATTCTGCCATGCTTCATGATGTTGGCAAAATAGGAATATCTGATGCCATTATCAACAAAACGGAGAGGCTGACAGACGAGGAGTATGCGGAGATAAAAAAGCACCCTGTTATAGGTGCCAAAATCCTATCTGATATTTCAGAAATGCCTGACATACAGGATGGCGCCAGATGGCATCATGAGAGATATGGAGGGGCGGGCTATCCGGATGGACTCAGCGGAAATGACATATCTGAGATTGCAAGAATCATAGGTGTGGCGGATGCCTATGACGCAATGACCTCCACCAGAAGCTACAGAGACTGCCTGCCCCAGGATGTGGTTCGTGGTGAGATCGAGCGGGGCAGCGGCAGGCAGTTTGACCCTCATTTTGCGGATATAATGCTTCATATTATAGACGAGGATAAGGAGTATGAGTTAAAACAGGCAGAAGGCGAAAAATAGATATTTTATCTTGGATTAAAGTAGTGTAAAATATATCCAAACGGAGGATAAGAGCTATGCGCATGCTACTAGAGCTTGATGAAAACAACTACAGCGATACCACAAAGACCCATGAGCGTTTTGCGGTGAGGGGCATCATATGCAGGGATGGGAAATATGCCATGCAGCAGGCGAGAGATGGTTTTTACAAAATCCTTGGCGGTGGAATCGACAAGGGTGAGACCCACGAGGATGCAGTTGTGAGAGAGGTACAGGAAGAGTCCGGACTAATAGTGATCAGAGACAGCATAAAGCCGGTTGGAGAAGTTCTGGAAGTCAGGAGAGACATATACGAGCCTGATATCAAATACATCTGTCACACCTATGTATACACCTGTGATGTAGCTGATGAGATGTCGCATACCAGCATGACTGAGTCTGAAATTAGAGATGGCTACCACCTGGCATGGGCAGGTGTGGACGAGATTCTGGAGCAAAATAGCAAGTGTCAGGATAAAAAATGGATAGCCAGAGACACTAAAATCATTGAAATGCTTCAAAACAGCAGGTAAATATGGTATGATGAGATATAAAATGAGGTGTCCAAAATATGATATATATGAGTGAGACGTGCCTGCACAGGAGTAATCATGCATATCATATTTGATAGAGCGAATGCCTGTCCAGCTTAGGAAATATTCTGTTCCTTGGGAGGGACACAGCTTAAAATTTAGGAAAAGAAGGGAACTGCATAATGATAGACAAGAAGAAATTAGCTGATATTATGGCTAATCAGGATCCAAATACAACACTGGAGGTTCAGAATCCGGAAGTGGAAGCACAGATGGAGGTATATAAGAACGAGGGAACACCAGATAACTTAAATATACTTTTGAATAAGGCACGCCGTGGACGCTTTCTGGTTCCGGCGAATGTAGATACAGAAAAGAAACAGCCAATTCCTATTTTTATAAAAAATGAAGAGGGCGGGTGTTTTATTCCAATTTATACAAACAAGGAGCACGCAGAGAAGGCTCCAAAGTGTCCGGCAATATTAAATATGCCATTTCTTTCAATAGTAGCTATGGCAGTTAATTCTAAAATTGATATAGCAGGAATTGTTTTAAATCCATTCAGCAACAATCTGGTTTTAAAGGATAAGCTCTTAAAGAAAATTGATGAGGTTGAGCGCGCAAGGGCAAAGGCGGCCAAGGAGGGAGCTAACGGAGTACCGGGCAAGACAAAGGCTATAAAGCTAAATGCCAAGCAGTATGCAATTTTTGAGAGAAAGCAGTTTGAGCTTATTTTCCTTCCAAACAAATTATTTGCAGAGGGCAGGGAATTTATTGATAAGCTGGTAGAGAAAAAGGAGCAGTACATAGATGAGCTGTATGAGGAGTCATACCAGCAGAAGAAGATGTATCCATATCTTGAAGAAGAGTTTTCTGTCATGGCACTCAGCATAACAGAGGATTTTCTTGCAATCAGAGTTGATTTTCAGGAGAGGGATAAGTCCATTGGCTGCAGCCACAGAGCTTACATTACATGGAATGAGAGCACAGGAGAGGCTCACTATTACCTGATAGAGATTGCACCAGAGAATAAGACAATGGTTGGTGAAATAGACGCAGAGCACAAGCACAGCTTGCATGGTGAAGCACCAGCTGAGGGAGCTGAGCTTCAGATGATACTCACACTTGCAAAGGGCGAGGAAGAGATAACAAGCTAAAACGGTGTATGTGCCCGATATATAAGTGCGCATTATAAATGAAAAAAGCCAGCTGATAAGCGAAAAGAAATGCCGGTATCCTTAAGCAAGGATATCGGCAAATTTTGCATTTACGACTTTGGCCAGGTCATTAGGATTGAGGCGGATTGTGGTACCGATACGACCGCCGCTGATGTAGATATCATCGTACAATGTGGCTGTCTCATCAATGACAGTAGGAAACTGCTTTTTCATGCCAAGTGGGCTGCAGCCACCCCTGACATAACCGGTAATGGCCGTTAAGTCCTTAACATGAATCATTTCCATGGACTTTTCAGACACGGCACGGGCAGCCGCCTTCAAATCCACTTCCTCGGCAATTGGAATCACAAATACATAGAACTGCTTGCTCTTTCCCTGCATGACCAGGGTCTTGTAGGACTGCTCCACAGGGGCACCGGTTTTTTCGGCGGTGTGCAAACCATCGATAAACTCGTCGCATTCGTAGGTGAGCAGCTCGTAATTGATTTTGTTTCTCTCTAAAATTCTGACAGCGTTTGTTTTGACTTCTTTTCCCATGGTTGTATCTCCTGAATAATACTTTGTGTGATTCACACTTTACACCATACCTTTTCATTAATCAAGTTATAATGTGGGCTTGATTGACAATCTAACTATGTTATGGCATATAGAAAGGGAATATGATATAATGAGCGTAGCGAAATTATATCAGACGCGGAGTGCGAAGCACGGATG
>URLU01000229.1 GCA_900548765.1 uncultured Lachnobacterium sp. | reverse complement strand
CTTTGGTGGGATAATGTTCTTTAACTCTACACGGTTTACCTTGATTCCCCATGGGTCTGTTGCCACATCAAGTGTAGCTCTCATCTTGGTATTGATTGTCTCACGGGATGTGAGTGTCTCATCCAGCTCCAGATCACCGATGATATTTCTCAGGGTTGTAGCTGTAAGGTTTTCGATTGCCATGATTGGATTTTCTACTCCGTATGAGTACAGCTTTGGATCTGTAATCTGGAAGTATACTACTGTGTCAATCTGCATTGTTACGTTATCCTTGGTGATAACCGGCTGTGGTGGGAAGTCTACTACCTGCTCCTTGAGCAATACTCTCTTTGCTACACGGTCGATAAATGGAACCTTAAAGTGAAGTCCTACTGACCATGTTGTAAGATACGCCCCCAATCTCTCAATTACCATTGCGTTTGCCTGTGGAACGATTTTAACGCAATTTACAATAATAATTAATGCTATGATAAGCACAACTACTAATGCGATTATTCCTGCCATTTTCTAATCCTCCTTAATCCTTTTTACAAGTAATTTTACACCAGAAACAGCGACAACCTCCACAAGTTCTCCCTGCTCGATGATGTCATTATCATCAACGGCTCTGACTGTCCACTCCTGTCCCAGGACAACAGCCTTGCCGGTCTGATCAAGATTATTAACTCTCTCTGTGAGGAGAGTCCTCTCTCCTATAACTCTGTCAACATTTGTCTTTTGAACCTTGGAATTCAAGTATTTATTTGCCCATGGTCTTGTAGCCACAAGAAGCACCACTGACACTGCAATAAATGCCACAATCTGCAGAACAATATTGCCATGGCACACTGCTACAAGAAGCGCTGCCAAAGATCCTGCCGCAAACCATATGGACACAAGCCCGATAGTCGCAAGCTCAACAACTGTAAATACAATTGCCAGAACCAGCCAGAATCCAACGAATCCCATCATTGAAATCATGATTATTATTCCCCCCTTTTCTCTTGTATCAACAAATAGATTTTAATCTATCTTGGCATTATGCACAAGTATTTATTTACATATGAAGCTTTATGGTAAATGATTTGGTATAACCAGCTGGTCCGTCCTCCAGAGACAGATTATAACCATGCATGTCTATGACCTTTTTGGCAATGGAAAGTCCAAGTCCACTGCCCTTTCCGTCACTTCTGGACTTATCTCCCTTTGAGAAGGGCTCAAACAGGGTCTCTCTGATGTCCTCCGGTATGGGGCTTCCTGTATCTGCCACGCGGACAGTCACAAGCCCCATGCGCTCAGTCAGGCTGAGAAGGATTTTAGTGCCCGGCTGATTGTGCCTTATGGCATTTACCATGAGGTTGGTTATGACTCGGGACATCTGCACCCTGTCTGCATTTATCATGTATTTTTCCTCTGGTACATCCACTTCAAAATCCATGCCGGCATCTTCCATGTCCTGATAGATAAGGGCTGCATTTTCCCTCAGCAGCTCGCACAGGTCAAGTTCTTCCCTGTCCAGTGAAAAACCATCGCTGTCAATCTTTACATACTCAAAGAGGAGATTTATCAAATCACTCATCCGCCTGGACTTGTTTTCTATCGCCTGCAAATATTCCTGGCGTTTTTGCTCCTCCTGCACCACGTTGTCCTTCAAAGCCTGGGCATAGCCCGATATAGTGGTAATCGGTGTCCTTAAGTCATGGGCGATATCTGAAAGCATGAGATTTCTCCGCCTGTCGTATTCCTGTCTCTCAGCCTCCTGCTCTCTGGCAATTGCTGCCACCTCCTGGGTTACAGCCCTGACATAATAAAAAGCACTTATTGCATAGGGTGCAGCAACCATCGCATAAATAGCTACAATAAACAGAAACAGCAGAAATATCTGTGCACTGCTTAAGTTATTTAGAAGGGGACTGCCTGATGACGCATCTGTATAGTAGCGCCCAATCAAATCATTAATGCCCTCGGTTCCTATTCTGCCCACAAGCGGAAGCACCGCATTTACCATGTTTACGATTATCTGTAAAAGGACAATTAGTAAAATAATTTTTATCTGTCCACCGCTCAGTTCCTCGCGGAAGCTTACATTAGTAAAGAAGGATTTCTGCATAACTGGGAAAAAGTACTCATTAATCACATGATTAATCAAAAATTCCACCGCCCCTACCAATATGAGCAGTATTATAAACTTTTTGATAAGGAAATTCTGCAATCTCTTCATCATGCTTTCTCCAAACGATAACCAAGTCCCCTGATTGTTTTAATATACTCTGTGCTCTCACCATCCTCAAGCTTGGAACGCAATTTGCTGATACATACCATTATATTATTGTCAGCCACGATAAATTCCTCTCCCCAGCCATATTCGTATATCTGCTGCTTGGTGAACACCTTGCCCGGATGCTTCATGAAAAGCTCCATGATTCTGTACTCCACAGAGGTCAAATCTATAACCTCCCCTGCCTTTTTCAGGGAGCAGGCAGTTGTATCCAGTTCCAAATCCCTGACCTTTATAACCTGCTCAGTCTCGCCTGTAGCCCCCAGCGAATAGTAGCGCCTGATATTTGAATTTACCCTGGCAACCGCTTCTAATGGATTAAAAGGCTTGGCGATATAGTCATCTGCACCCAGATTCAGACCCAGAATTTTCTCTGAGTCTGCATCCTTTGCTGATAAAATTATCACTGGTATATTGCTCTCCTTCCGGAGCTCCTGCAATACATGATAGCCGTCCACCTTTGGCATCATTATGTCCAGAAGGCACATATCCACCTGTTCTTTTCTTAATAAATCCAGTGCCTGCTGTCCATCTTCCGCCTCGATTACCTCGTATTTTTCATTTTCAAGGTATAACTTTAGTAAATCCCTTATCTCGCGCTCATCATCAGCTACTAAAATCCTGTATGCCATTTCCCACTCCTATATCTAATATACTTTACTGGACGTCTGTTACTACATTATCCTGAATTGTATCTCCATATGCAAGCTTCTCGTAGAGGGCTGCCTTTGTCATAAATTTGTATGGCTCCACATAGAATATTGAAAGCATTCCAAGTGTGAGGATTGAAAGTATATCCCAGCCTATAAATGATAAGTCAAGCACAAACGCATTCCACTTCTGGCCTGTCATCATACGCTTGCTTTCTGCA
>URLU01000228.1 GCA_900548765.1 uncultured Lachnobacterium sp. | reverse complement strand
TCCTCAAATCCGGGAAAGTATTCTGATACTATGCGCTTGCTCATGGCTACAATTGTAGTATAGTCAGCCTTTGGAAGACCTCTGAACACGTTTTCTGCAACCAGAATCTTGGAGTGAGGTACTTCACCAGCCTGAATAATCTGCTCAAAATAGGCAGGAGTGGCATCTTCATTTCTGAAGGGACCAATTGTAATCAAATCAGGATGGTCTTCTGTCGGCAGATACATTACTATATTGTAAAAGCCAAGATTACTGGCAACGATAAAAAGCTTATCAGTTTCTTCAATCAGCCTTGTGTCCGGATTGTTGGTATAGTCAAAGCCCTCCCACATCATTTTTCTGATACCCCTATCCATATCTTCAATATTATCATATGGATAGGCGGACCGATGGCAGTCCACATTGTATATTGTTAAGAGTAAATCCTTTAATAAAGAGTAGGCTTTCAAAGACCTTTTGCTTAGTGCATTTGTATTTTTCATGTATTTTCTCCATATAATATGCTTATATATCCTATAAGTAATTTTTATTTAATTATAACATTTTATTTTAAAAAATCCAAATAATAATAAAAAAATCCAAGTTTTATCCTTGAGAGGTGTTAATGTATAGACATAGATAAAATGTTAACAAACATTTAAGGAAGGAGAAAACATGAAGACAAATTTAAACTTAGGATGGGAATTCTTCAAAGATTTAGCAGCAGCAGGCGAGAAAGTAGATCTTCCACATACCTGGAACGGTAAAGATGGTCAGGATGGTGGAAATGACTACTATCGTGGAACATGCTATTACAAGAAAACAATCTCAAAGGCAGAGTGTACAGGACCTGTAACATATCTTGAGTTTGAGGGAGCTAACTCATCTGCTGATGTTAAAATCAATGGAAAAGATGTATGCCACCATGATGGAGGATATTCTACATTCAGAGTAAACATCACAGACTATATTGAGGATGAGAACGAAATCTGTGTTGCAGTGGACAATGCACCAAATGACCGCGTATATCCACAGATGGCAGACTTCACATTTTATGGTGGACTTTACAGAGACGTAAATCTCTACAATGTACCAGAGACACGTTTCGACTTAGATTACCTTGGAGGACCGGCAGTTGCAGTTACACCTGTAAAGAATGGTTCAGATTTTGATGTGACAGTTGACTGCTACGTTACAAATCCAGCAGGAACAATGACAATCAAGATTGTTGACAAGGGAGAAGTTATCGCTGAGACAACAGTTGATGCAGAGGCAAAGACAACAGCACAGTTTACAATAAAGGATGCTCATTTATGGCATGGACGTAAAGACCCATATCTTTACACAGTAGTTGCTGAGCTTGCATCAGGAGATAAGAGAGAGGTTCGTTTCGGATGCAGAACATACGAGATTGACCCGGACAAGGGATTTATCTTAAACGGAGAGTCGTATCCACTTCGTGGTGTTTCCCGTCATCAGGACAGACCTGAAATCGGAAATGCACTTAAGCCAGAGCACCACAAGGAAGACCTTGATATCATTTATGAGTTAGGAGCTACAACAATCCGTCTTGCTCATTACCAGCACAATCAGGTATTCTATGATTTATGTGATGAGATGGGATTTGTACTCTGGGCTGAGATTCCATATATCAGCCAGCATATGCCAAACGGACGTGAGAACACAATTTCACAGATGAAAGAGCTTATCGTGCAGAATTACAATCATCCATCAATTGTTGTATGGGGACTTTCAAATGAGATTACAATGAAGGGTGCTGATGATCCAGACCTCGTTGAAAATCATAAGATTTTAAATGACCTCTGTCATGAGATGGATAAGACAAGAAAGACAACAATGGCAATCGTTTCAATGTGTCCACCGGATGCTGAGTATGTTAAGATTCCAGACTGCGTATCATGGAACCACTACTTCGGATGGTACGGCGGAGATACATCAATGAATGGTCCTTGGCTTGATAAATTCCATGCAGAGAACCCAAGTATTCCGGTAGGTATGAGTGAGTATGGATGTGAGGCTCTCAACTGGCATAACTCAAACCCGGAGCAGGGAGATTACTCAGAAGAGTATCAGGCATACTATCATGAAGAGCTTATCAAGCAGCTCTACACAAGAGACTATATCTGGGCTACACATGTATGGAACATGTTCGACTTCGCAGCCGATGCAAGAGCAGAGGGTGGAGAGGATGGAATGAACCACAAGGGTCTTGTAACATTCGACCGTAAGTATAAGAAGGATTCCTTCTATGCATACAAGGCATGGCTCTCAGATGACCCATTCGTACACATCTGTGGCAAGAGATATGTAGACAGGGTAGAGGAGGTAACAAAGGTTACTGTATACTCTAACCAGCCGGAGGTTGAACTTTTCGCTAACGGCGAAAGCCTTGGAAAGCAGTCATCACCAGAGCATTTCTTCTATTTTGAGGTACCTCTTAATGGAGAAGTTAAGCTTGAGGCAAAGGCTGGAAGCTGTACAGACGAGAGCAGAATTGTAAAGGTTGACAAGTTCAACGATGCATATCGTATGGTTGAGACTGGTGACGTACTTAACTGGTTCGATATCGAGACACCAGACGGAAAGCTCTCTATCATGGACAGACTTGATGTTGTTATGAAGCATCCAGAGGCTTTGGCTGCATTCGGAGCATTCGTTAAGCAGCTTGCGCCAGAAGGAAAGACTGATGGTGGCATGATGGATATGGGTGCCATGCTGCAGAATGAAGGCATGATGAAGATGATGGGGGCTTTCACCGTTAAGAGAATGACATCTATGATGGGAACAGCAGGACTTAAGAATCCTACAAAAGAGCAGATGATTGAGCTTAATAAAGCCCTCAATCAGATTGACAAATAAGGAGAACGAAATGAGCGAAAAAAATGTAAAGCCATTTGGCATTAAAGACAAACTCGGATATATGTTCGGTGATTTTGGAAACGACTTCACATTTATCTTTGCAAGTACTTATGTATTAGTATTCTACACAAAGGTAATGGGAGTTTCAGCAGGTATAGTTGGAACAATGTTCCTTCTTGCAAGATGTGTTGATGCGTTCACAGATATCGGAATGGGACGTATCGTTGACTCTGCAAAGACAGCTAAAGACGGACGTTTCAGATGTTGGATCCG
>URLU01000227.1 GCA_900548765.1 uncultured Lachnobacterium sp. | reverse complement strand
TTCTGTGATAATATAACGTAGTAATGAAAACTACATGTTAAAGAAAAAGAAAACATATATTAAAGTTTTATAAACTCATATAAAGTGGAAGGAAGGGTTATAATTATGTATAAGATTGTAATTGACAGCTGCGGAGAATTATCAGAGAAATTAAAAGCGGATGGGCACTTCTGTAATGTGGCTTTAGAACTTGATGTTGATGGTTACAGAATCCGTGATGACGAGACCTTCAACCAGTTGGATTTCCTAAGAAGAGTGAAGGAGAGCATAGCGGGACCAAAGTCAGCCTGTCCTTCACCAGAGGCTTTTATGGAAGCCTTTGAGGGTGAGGCTGAGAATATATATGTGGTTACACTGTCAGGTAAGTTAAGTGGTTCCTACAACAGTGCAGTGCTTGCAGCCAATCTCTACAATGAAGAGCATGAGGATGCAAAGAAAAATATCCATGTATTTAATTCAAAGTCTGCTTCAATCGGAGAGACAATTATCGGACTTAAGTGTCAGGAATATGAAGAGGCGGGATTCTCATTTGAGGAGGTATGCGAGAAGACAGAGGAGTATATCTCATCTATGAACACCTTCTTTGTACTTGAGACTCTTGAGACACTTAGGAAGGCTGGCAGACTCAGTAACTTAAAGGCCTTTGTTGCAAATACATTAAACATCAAGCCGGTAATGGGCTCTACCAAGGAAGGTACAATCCAGCAGTTAAGCCAGGCCCGTGGCATGAAGAAGGCATTGTCAAAGATGGTAGATGACATGATAGCTGCCACAAAGGACTGTGAGAACAGAGTCCTTGCAATTGCACACTGCAACTGCCCTGAGAGAGCACAGTATGTCAAGGAGTGCATTGAGAAAATCGCAAATTTCAAGGAAATCCTTATCGTAAATACAGCAGGAGTATCAAGCATGTACGCAAATGATGGCGGAGTAATCCTCGCGGTATAACAGGTAATATATGGAAACTTCTGAAAAATTTATAAAATAAGCAGCCAAAAGTTGAAAAACTGCGATATGGTACTATAATGTAATCTATGATGAGAACATACGAAGAAGTTATAAGACAAATTGAGAACACGCATCGTTTTGGAAACCTCCCAGGAGTGGAGGTCATGGAACATGTATTAAAGCAGCTTGCCGGTATAAATGGCAAGCTGCCTTTTGTGCATATAGCGGGAACAAATGGTAAGGGGTCAGTGTGTGCCTTTATGACAGAGATATTTAGAAAGAGCGGTCTAAAGGCAGGTGCTTTTATATCCCCTCATGTGGTGGTTTTCGAGGAACGCATAAGTGTAAATGGCCAGATGATTTCAAGGGAGGATGTGGCAAGGCTTGGAAATAAGCTGCTTGACACAGACTTTGGAGTTAATCTCACCATGTTTGACTATTGCCTTGCCATGGCACTTATGTATTTTACAGAGCAGGGCTGCGACATCGTGGTTATAGAGACAGGGCTTGGCGGCAGGCTTGATTCCACCAATGCTATAGGACTTCCTCTTGCCACAGTTATCACCAAAATCGGATATGACCATGTGGCAATACTTGGAGATAAGCTTGAGGATATAGCGCGGGAAAAGGCAGGCATAATAAAGACTGGAAGCCATGTTTTCTCAGAGCAGCAGGAAGAGGAAGCGGAGGCTGTGATTAGAGATGCCGCGGACAAGTGTCAGGTTCAATTGACTTTTGTGACAAATGAAGAGATAGAAGCGGCATCCAAATATAATTTAAGACTTCTGGGAGTCCACCAGTGGGAAAATGCAGCCGTGGCAAAGCTTGCGGCTGAGTATGTGCTTGAAAAATTCATAAATGCAGCTGTAACAGATGGAAACAAGCTGAAAAAGAATAAACCAGCAGCAGAACCGGGTAGTGAGACATCAGATGTAATGGCTGTCAATATAAGCAAGTTGAATGAATCAGAAATAATAGCTGCCCTCCGTGAAACTGTCTGGCAGGGCAGAATGGAAATTCTGTCACAAAAACCCTTCTTTATGGTGGATGGTGCCCACAACGGACATGGGGTTTTAGCATTAAGGGACAGCTTAAAGACCCTCTACCCATGTGAAAAATTTCACATGATAATGGCAGTCATGGCGGATAAGGACTACAAGGCAATGGTAGAAGAACTTTTACCTTATGCAGAGGACTTTGTCGCTGTAAATATGGATAATTCCAGAGCCCTGCAGGCCAAGGATCTGGCAGAGTTTATAAATAGCCGGGGTGTAAAGGCAGACTGCGTGGATTCGGTGGAGGAAGCCCTTAAGACGCTCAGGGCAGATACAAAGAATCTGGCATTTGGTTCTTTATATTTTATTGGGGAAATCAAGGAGAGATATTGATGTCACTCTTATATGAGCACAAAAGGGACAAAAAGGGAAATGAATATATAGCAGTGACCGGCTATGAGGGAGAATTGCCGGCTCTTATTATACCAGACAGCATAGAAGACCTGCCTGTCAGGGAGATAAGTGCAAGTGCCTTTTCCGGAAGAAAAGACATAAGAGAGGTAATACTTCCGGACACAATCGAGGTGCTGGGGCGTTATGCCTTTTACAACTGCACCAATCTGGTCAAAATCGAGTTAAGCGATGGCGTGGAGGACTATTATGATGGCGTCATCAAGCAGTGCAGGAGCTTAAGAGACATACGAATTGATTTTGAAAGAGACAATTACTCGGTTATGAGGGATATGCTGAGGGACAATGACAGAAAGCTCAGGTTTGATTTATACCTGAAGGAGGGCATAAGCTTCAGCCTCACCTTTCCCGCCTATGTCTATGATTTTGTGGAGGATGTGGAGGCTAGAGTCCTGCACCACAAGATAGAGGGAGCAGGCTACCCCTACAGGGAGTGTGTCACCAGAAAAGGAATTGACCTTATGGCTTACGACAGGCTTTTTGAGCATGCAGTCAGTGACAGTATATACACAGCCGCAGAGCTTGCCTTGGACAGGCTTATGTTCCCCTATAATCTGAATGACAAGAGGGCGGAGGATTATAGCAGTTTTGTGCTCACACAATCGGAAAATATATTGGAATACCTGATTGACAGCCAGGCAGTTAAGGCGCTTAGCAGGCACAGCATGGAAATCATAGAGTATATGTGCAAAAACAGGCTTATTACCAGGGAGGCTGTGGAGAAAACCATAAAGCCA
>URLU01000226.1 GCA_900548765.1 uncultured Lachnobacterium sp. | reverse complement strand
TTCACAACCTCCAAACGGGAAGTTTGCGATACTTTTTTAGTACCAGTGTTTTTTATACACTCTTAAGCACGCTGACAGCCTCAGCCAGATTCTCATTGTCGATAGAGTAAAACTCTCCCCTATCCGCAATCTCAGCACACTTAGGGTCAAGTGGCAGCTTGCCAAGCACCTTCACGCCAAGCTCTGCTGCTGTCTCATCAATGTGGCTCTCACCAAACAGCTTAATCTCCTTGCCACAATCTGGACACTTGAGATAGCTGAAGTTCTCCACAAGTCCAAGTACAGGAATGTGCATCATTCCCGCCATGTTGTAAGCCTTCTTTACAATCATCTGAACAAGCTCCTGTGGTGATGTCACAATGACAATTCCTGTCACAGGAAGAGACTGGAATACTGTAAGAGGCACATCGCCTGTTCCTGGTGGCATATCAACGAAGAGATAGTCTATGTCTCCCCATACAACCTCATTCCAGAACTGCTTTACAACGCCTGCGATAACTGGTCCTCTCCATACAACAGGTGCCTCCTCATCCTCCATCAGGAGATTGATAGAGATAATCTTGATTCCTTCCGGAGTCACATATGGGTACATACCCTTGTCGTCTCCTATTATCTGGTCATGAGCACCAAACATCTTTGGAATAGATGGTCCTGTGATATCAGCGTCCAGAATACCTACCTTGTATCCTGCCTTTGCCATCTCCACTGCAAGTGATGATGTGACAAAGGATTTTCCTACTCCACCTTTTCCGCTGACTACACCAATGACATTTTTGATGTTAGAGTACTTGTTCTGCTCCTCCAAAAAGCTTTGTGGATTGTTCTTATGCTCGCAGCCTTCACAGCTTGATTTGTCGCATGATGAAGCACTGCTGCAACTACTATTCTCTGGCATCTATATATCCTCCTTTTGCTCTCTTGTAACTATTTATATCCCATGTGCAGATAGCATCTTTCTACCCTTACACAGTTACTTATTGTTTATGCTGTCTGTATGCCGGCACATTTCCATGCCGGGCAGTCAGACAAGCCCATAGCTGACATCATATCACAAATATTTCCTATGTCAACCAATACTGCATGCTATTAAATTTATTTGCTGTTTTGCAAATCTGGGTCTCAGTGGTTCGCCCTGTCAACATCTATGACAGCATAATAATTATTTCCCAGCTTCTCCCTAATCTTCTTAGTCACCATATCCGCCATCTCTCCATCCGTACATTTACAAGAAAATGGCACCACCATATCAAAGATGAGGTTGGTATGTGTATCACCCTTCACCACTCTGAAATCATGGATTGTAATAGCGTCCAGCACTTCTTTCGCAAGGTCTGCCACCTTATGCTTTAATTCCTTCACCTCTGGGTCATTTACTGCCACCGGATCCATATGTATGGTTGCCATGCAGCCCAGGTCCTTTGACAGCTTCTTTTCCAGATTGTCAATGACATCATGTATCTGAATCATGTTGCTGTCAGCCGGCACCTCTGCGTGAAGTGATATTATCTTTCTTCCCGGTCCGTAGTCATGCACCATCAGGTCATGGATGCCTACTATGTTTTCATCAAAGGACAGGGATATGTCCTCTATCTGCTGCAAAAACTCTTCGTCCGGCTCTATTCCAAGCAGCGGGTCTACCGAATCCCTTGCCGCCTGTATTCCTGAGTACATGATGAAAAACGACACCAGTATGCCGCAATATCCGTCCAACTGCCAGCCGTACAGGTGGTTTAGTACTGTTGTAACCAGCACTGCTCCTGTGGCGATACAGTCACTCATTGAGTCCATGGCTGCCGCCCTGACTGTGGCAGAATCTATCTCTTTTCCAATGCTGTAATTATAATATGCCATATAACACTTTACCAGAATGGATGCCAGCAGGATAAAAATAACCACATAGGAAAACTCTGTGTCCTGTGGATGAAGCACCTTGCCGATAGAATCCCTGAACAGCTCAAAGCCCATTATTAGAATAACCGCCGCAACTGCCAGCCCAGCCAGATACTCGATTCTGCCATGCCCATAGGGATGCTTTGAATCCGGCTTCTGTGCAGCCAGCTTGAAGCCCGCCAGCGTCACAATGGATGAGCCTGCATCTGACAGGTTATTCAGGGCATCCGCAGTTATAGAAATACTGCTCGTTATGATTCCAGCCAGCAGCTTTCCGACGAACAGTATAATATTAAAAAATATACCTACGAACCCACATACCATTCCATATATACTTCGCTTCTCCACTTCTGTTCCATCCTTTGGGACAAAAGCCATGGCTATTTTTCTTACCATATTATTTCAATGCCCCCAACCTTGAAAATGGAAAATATACAAACTCTGCTTTTCCTATAATCTCATCCTTCGACACATATGTATTAATCCAATACCTTGCGTCGCTGGAATTATTTCTGTTATCCCCCAATACAAGATATGAATCCTCCGGCACCTCGAATTCATAAGGTCCTGTGGCAACCACCCATTCTTCCTTCAGATAGCTCTCCTGATATGGAGTTGATGAACCATTTATGTATATCTCGCCATCCTCAATTGTCACTGTATCTCCAGGCAGTCCTATGATTCGCTTTACATACTTCTGAGTCTCATCATCAGGGTATTTGAATATTACGATATCACCACGTTTAGGCTCTGAAAATGTATATGCCAGCCTGAAGCCCATTATGCAGTCATCCGGCATAATAGTGTTTTCCATTGAACCGGTTGGAACAGTGGCATTGATTATTACGAAAGTCTTTAAAACAAGTGCTATAGCAACTGCTGCCACAAAATACATTGCCCAGCTTAGGATTTCCCTGGCTGGGGATGATGGCTTCTCAGTTTCCTTATTTTTCTTAGCCTTTTTCTTTTCATCTGAGTTGTTTTTCTCACCACTATCCTTATGCAGGTCTGCTTTTTCCAGGATGCTTTTATCTGCGCCTTCCTTGTTAGTCTTTGCTAATTCATTTTCTTCATTTAAATTGATTATTTCCATGACATTCTTTCTCCTAAACTGGTGGCAGCCACCATGATATAAAGTCGTCCTCGCTGAAATACAGGCTGAGAAGTCCGTACTCGCTTACCTCTCTCGGCGTAAGCTTTTGGGCTGCAAACTCATTGACCGCCATGGGGAATTCCTTCTCCAGGCACCAGATTGACTGGACGCTGACAGGTTCTCTCAAGGTATAATCCTCCACTGCTTCCCCGCCAAAATCAAGTATCTTATCCCACTTGGTCTGTGAGCTTATAATCCTCTTTTTGATGTTTTCTATGATAACAGC
>URLU01000225.1 GCA_900548765.1 uncultured Lachnobacterium sp. | reverse complement strand
CTTTGTGCTGGTGTCATTTGTATTTTCCAGACGATTCTGGATTTCATTTGTCATGCCTGCCTGTTTTGTAGCGGCATTTGCGGTCTCCTCCGAACCACTTGCAATCTGGTCCATTGAAAGTGTGGTATTACTAATGGAATTATTTATCACTTCAAGAGAAGTAACTATATTATTAAAATCATTTGTGAGGTCATTTACGATAGCCTCAACCTCCTGAGCTACATGTAGCTGCTTCTGGGCTTTTTCCTTTACTGCATCTGTCTCTTCCTGTGAAAAATCAATGAGCTTCCTGACAGCTCTGCATCCGCAGATAGAGCTTGTGAGAATACATAAGGCTACATATGCGATTACGCGAATCTGATCAGACTGCCCAGCCGAAATGATAATAAAGCTCTTTATTATAAGGATAATTGCTGTTGCACTGCATCCGAATGCTATGAGAACCTGATTCAGATAAACTGTCAATACCATCAAAATAGGGAAAATCATCATCATGGCATCTATATCCTGCGTAAAGGCAAGTATAGCATAGGAAATAAGAAATCCATAGGCCATTCCCATCATGCCACTTCTTGAATCAATATGTTTTGCTGTATGTATTGCGTTGAGCATATATAGGATAAGATATGCAGCCGTAATGCCAATTTTCATGGATGTAGTTAAATTACCTGACATAAGTGTAACTATGACAAAAAATAAAAAGGCAACTGTAATTGTTGTTGCGACTATTTTATTTGCCCTTATAAACTGGTCTGGTGTTAAGTCTTTCCTAAGTAATTTCATTCTGTGACCTCCGAATTATCCTTTAATTATTGTAATACATTTTTAGACAATATGACTTAGTAATTATAGCATTAAATTAGATAAATTGTGAAGAGTAGCATGAAAATTCTTAGAAATATAAAAAAATAAGCCCGATCGATTAATTTAATTCCTCGACCGGGCTATAAATTAGGTTCCATCAATTTCATTTAATACACCTTCGCTTTCTTAAATTATGGGGTAAATCGTTATGTTGTTTTTGGACCATACCTCCTGTTCATAGATTCAAGTAAATTCTATACCACTATGGGCCTCTTCCTTTACTCATATGCTCATCTCCTTGTTAGAGATTTATTTGTTGTCATTATAGTATAACAATTATTTACATTTGTCAATAGAAATAGAAAATAAATTAAAATATTTATAAAAGACAGACAACTATATACTATTTGTACAAATATCACAATTCTAGTTTGGACAGGACCTATGTCAAAACAATAAGGTTTGATTATAGCTGCCTAATTAATTATAATATTCACAGGTTATAGTATTTTAAATATGAACATTTTAACATGGAGGAGCAAATATGATTTTAATAAAAAATGGTCGGATTGTGGATCCTGTCAGGCAGTTTGACGATATAGCTGACATTCTAATAGAGGGGAAAAACATAGTAAAAGTAGGAAAAAATCTGAAACTTGATGAGAACGACAGTAATTTGAGGGTGATTGATGCCAGCGGACTTGTGGCTGCCCCTGGATTGATGGATGCCCATGTTCATTTTAGAGATCCTGGATTTACATACAAGGAGGACATTGAGACTGGTGCAAAAGCCGCTGCAAAGGGAGGTTTCACAATGGTTGTGTGCATGGCAAACACCAAGCCCGCTGTTGATAATCCGGAGACTCTAAAATATATACAGGATAAGGCTGCAAAAACCGGCATACATATTCTACAGGCGTCCACGATTACAAAAGGCCTGCAGGGCAAAGAGCTGGTGGATATGGATGCTATGGCAAATGCAGGAGCCTGTGGATTTACAGATGATGGTATTCCTATTTTAAATGAAAAAATCCTCGTGGAAGCCATGGAAAAAGCCAGAGAATTGGATTTGCCGGTGAGCTTACACGAGGAAGACCCAGCCTTTATCATCAGGCCGGGGGTAAATCAGGGTACTGTCTCAGAGAAGCTTGGTTATGGTGGAGCTTCCAGAACCGCTGAGGATGTGATGGTTGCAAGGGATGCTATTCTTGCTCTCCACACAGGAGCTTCTGTCTGTATCCAGCATATCAGTTCGGGAAACTCTGTAGAGCTTGTAAGAACTGCAAAAAAATTAGGGGCAGATGTTCATGCTGAGGCTACACCTCATCATTTTACCCTGACAGAGGATGCGGTTCTTGAATATGGCACATTAGCAAGGATGAATCCACCTCTCAGAACAGAAAAGGACAGACAGGAAATCATTGGTGGAATCAAGGATGGTACGATTGATATGATTGTTACGGATCATGCGCCACACAGTATGGTGGAAAAAGCAAAGCCATTGGCTGATGCTCCTTCCGGTATAACAGGACTTGAGACTTCACTTTCTCTTGGCATAAAATCCCTCGTCCAGCCTGGTTATATCAGTCTCATGAAGCTTATGGAGCTTATGAGTAAAAATCCGGCGGAGTTCTACAGAATGGAGCCTGCAAGCATAACTGAGGGGGCTGTGGCTGATTTGGTGATTTTTGGTGAAAATGAGCTTTGGACAGTTGATAAATTTGCTTCGAAGGCATCAAACAGTCCCTTTAGGGGCTGGGAGCTTCCAGGAAAGGTGCATTTTACGATATGTGATGGAAATATTGTGTATGAAGCTTAAAATCTGGATGTTATAAGCAGTATTACATACCTCTTTGCGTACTTTGATATTAAATCCGCAGCATAATTTACTGTATATCTGAAATTATGCTGCGGATTTGTTTTTTATACATATTTTGCTTTAGCTATTTTATTGTTTATTTTCTGTTTCTCTTGCCATTTGCAGGCTCGACATTTACATTTTTGCCCTTAATTTTTACATTTTTCATAGCTTTAAGCACATCTTTGCCGTACTTTCCTGGTACTTCCACAAAGGTGTAGTTATCGTACATATCAATTGTTCCGACAACCTTTCCAGGGATTTTTGCCTCTCCTGCGACAGCACCTAAGATATCACCAGGGCGGATTTTCTGCTTCTTACCTATATTGATAAAGAGACGAACCATTCCGTCCTCTGCGCCGGTGTCCTCTTCCAAATCGTAGTCATCTTCATCAGCGTCATTTGATAAGTCAACGGATGAAATAGCCTGCTTTAAGAAGGCGGCGGCGATATCCATAGCTGTGTAATCTGCTGAATTGACCTGCTCTTCGATTAAGTCAATCATTTCTCTCAAGTCTTCGTTTTCAATGATATTTGCAATATTATCAAGCACCTTGTCTGCTTTTATGGCTGCCACATCATCTCTTGAAGGGATTGGCTGGGCATAGATTTTGGTCTTGCAGTAGCGCATAATATCCTTTAATTTGTAGACCTCCTTGCCTCTTACAAAGCTGAAGGCACGTCCTGTTCTGCCGGCACGTCCTGTTCTTCCGATTCTATGGAC
>URLU01000224.1 GCA_900548765.1 uncultured Lachnobacterium sp. | reverse complement strand
TGCAGTCACTTGATGAGCGGGAGATTACAAGCATACCGAGAATTATCCAGATGTATTTCCAGTATGACAATACATCTCTGCCATATAAAAAGATTGCTGTTTTATACAACAATATAATTGCAGCCAGAAACACTGCTGCGGATGTATACCAGAATTACAGGCGCGCAATGGGCAGATTTGCCATGGAGCAGGCGAGACTGGGACACATGGATGACAATTTGGCGGTAATCTATGATGATATGTTGGAGCTTGGATTGATTAATGAGGATGTGGCACATTCACTGTCTGATATTATTTTCACAAATAAGCTTGTGGTATTTGACAAAAAGATGGTCAGGGCAATCATCTATCAGAGACAGATGAAGGAACCTCAGATTGTGCCTATCTGCGAGCAGGTGGCATATTTTTCACTTTTTTCAAGTGAATATGTAATCCTCCTTGAGGATGAAAAAGGACAGAGATATATAAGCAGTGTATCCTACAGGCTTGAAAAGCTTATGAATGCAGAGAAATATCTGACAAAATGCATAGAGCTTGCACCAGATGAAATTTCATATATTGTGAAAAGATTTGATTCCAAGAAGAATTACCTGACCTTTGTCAGTGAGGATAAAAAGTACTTTAAGAGACTTCTATTTGGCAAGGAGACTTCTGAGGAATACAAGGCTATGCTGGTGCCTGAAATCATCAGATTCTGTCAGGGACAGGAGTATGATGAGGCAATCAAGGAGTATATGTTAAATACTGATTACAGCAGGCTGTCCCAGGATTCGAGAAAATACCTGATGGATATGCAGGTATGGAATCATATGTATGAGAGTGCCTGCGAGCTGGTTACAGAGTATGGAATCGACCAGATAGGTTCAGCCTCCAAGGTGGCACTGGCATGCTTTTTGATTGAGCAGATAAATGGTGAAAAGGACGAGTTCCTATTAGAACTCTGCCGGTACACTTTCCTTAATAATAAATATAATGATGCCATTCTTGCCTATCTCTGTGAATATTTTGATGGACCTACAGATGAGATGATAGGCTTGTGGAAGGCAGCAAAGACCTTTGAAATTGATACCTATGAGCTGGGTGAGAGAATTGTCAATCAGGTCATATACACAGATGTCTTTGTGCCGGATGTATATGAGGTTTTTGCCGGCTACTATGACAAGGGCGGCAGGGAAATTACAGTTCTGGCATTTATATCTACTGTTGCCCACAGGTATTTTGTCAGGGAGCAGGAAGTGCAAAAATATGTGCTTGAGATTATAGAATCCAGATATATATATGAGAAAGAGTTAAATGATGCCTGTAAGCTGGCACTGCTTAAGTATATATCAGAGCTGGATGATAGAACCACTATACAGTTTAAGATACAGGATGAGCTGCTGGCAGAGTACACCCGCAGGAACATGAATTTTGGATTTTACAAGAAGCTGGATAGAAGCCTTGTGATGAAATATCATCTGTATGACAAGGTTTTCCTTGAGTACAGGACAGACCCTGCCAGTCATGTGGTACTGCACTACAGCAGGGATGAGGACGGCGAGGATTACATAGCTGAGGATATGCCGGATGTGTATGATGGCATTTTTGTAAAGCAGTTTATCATGTTCTTTGGAGAGATGATACAGTATTACATCACTGAGGAGCAGGGTGGCAGAATAGAGGTTACAGAGAGCAACCGCCTGTCCAACAATGATGTATATAATGAAAAGGATGACAGCAGATATAATCTCTTAAACCAGATGCTGATTTCATCTACTTTGCAGGATGAGACGTCACTTTACTATAATATGAAGCAGTATGAGGGCTTCGATGAGGTGACAAAGAAGGTATTTAAGCTATTGTAGCTTTTAGGACAGTTTGAATTATGGAAAATAAGAGAAATTATTATCTTGGAATTGACTTGAATGATAAGTATGCCATGATTAGTTACTTTCAACTGAATATGAATGAGCCTGAGACAGTCAGTACAATAGCAGGAAGTGAAAATTTCCAGATTCCTCTTATTCTGGCAAAAAGAAAAGAAATAGGTCAATGGTATTATGGTGATGAAGCCAGAAAGATGGCACAGAATACAGATATGATTTGCCTTGATAAGCTTCTTAGCAGGGCGGTAAATGGTGACGAGCTTGTAATTGATGATGAGACCTATCCAGCGGAGGAGCTTCTGGCTCTTTTCCTGAACAAGATTACAGCCCTGCCTAATAAGCTGGGAAATACCTCTGATTTTGACAGGCTGGTAATCACAGTGGACAGGCTTAGCAAGGAAAACATGGATATGTTCTGGAGAATAATGCCAAAGCTTGGCTTGAAGCCAGAACAGTTTATGGTTATTGACCACAAGGAGAGCTTTTATTATTTTGCCTTAAGCCAGAAGGAAGACTTGTGGCTGCATGATGTCTACCTGTTTGAGTTTGACAAGACTAATATCAGGTATTTTTCCCTAAAGAGAAGCATGCGCACCACACCCCAGGTCGTTACCATAGAGGAAAGTCCTAAAAGAACTATTAATGGAGACCCGGATATAGAGTTTTCAAGGATTATCCAGAAAGCCTTCGAAAATAAAATAATATCTACCGTATATCTGGTGGGAGATGGCTTTGACGGAGGATGGATGCAGTCCAGTCTTAATATACTCTGCAAGGGAAGGAGAGCCTTTGTGGGTAAAAATTTATTCTCAAAGGGCGCCTGCTACGCAGCAGAGGTGAGAGATAATGAGGATAAATGGCGTTTCATTTATATGGGTGAAAATGAGCTTAAGTTTAATCTGAGTCTCAAGGTCAAGAGCAAGGGAGCCCTTTCCTTTTACAATATAATAAGTGCTGGAAAGAACTGGTTTGAGACCAAGGGACAGTGTGAGGTAATCCTTTCTGACACCACAGAGATAGACTTCTGGAAGCAGCTTCCAAACAGCAGGGAGGCAAAGATTGAGACTCTTGAGCTTACAGATTTGCCGAGGAGACCGGATAGGACTACCAGAGTGAGAATCACTGCGATTCCGGTTGCAGATGATAAAATCAATATAGAAATCATGGATTTGGGATTTGGCGAA
Source organism: uncultured Lachnobacterium sp. (assembly GCA_900548765.1). Lineage (GTDB taxonomy): Bacteria > Bacillota > Clostridia > Lachnospirales > Lachnospiraceae > Roseburia. Next base: position 360 of record URLU01000224.1, on the reverse strand, counting down.
TTATTCAGAGGCACAGATAAGGTGTGGCATTATACAATGACGATGTAGGAGGCTGTTATGGGAGAATTATTATTATGTAATGAAGCAATAGCTGCTATGCCTTATTTCATTGAGGATGTATCGCTTAATCTATATTCACTGGAAGAACTGAGCTATTATATAATGAACAATGTCTACCTCATTGACAGGGACTTTATGAATGAAGAGCTCTGTACATGGATATCAAGTGAGGTCAAGCTGCCAAAGCTTGCAGCAAAGCTCAGGGAGATAATGCATGGAAATGGACCGGTATCTGATTTTTGCCTTGAAATATTAAAGGAATCCGGCTACTGTACTATGCAGGAAATACAGCAGATTATT
>URLU01000223.1 GCA_900548765.1 uncultured Lachnobacterium sp. | reverse complement strand
GTAATGATTCCTCAAACATTCCTTTTGTAATTGAAAAAATTGCTCAGATAAAAGGAATATCAGCAGCAGATGTGGAGAGAATAACTGCGGAAAATGCTTACAGGCTCTTTACCAGAGCTTCTCATGCAGAAGTATAAGGCGGCATACAATTTGTGGGGCAAGGCAGCTGCAAATTGCGGAAAATTTGAGATTAAATATAAAATTCAAGGAGAAAAATCATGGCAACATTGGGCAATCCCCAGAATACAGTAGCTATATTACAGAAATATAACTTTAATTTTCAAAAGAAATTCGGACAGAATTTCCTAATCAATCCTTCAGTGCTTGAGGACATTATATCAGAGGCAGATGTTACAGAGGATGACATGGTACTTGAGATTGGACCGGGAATCGGCACCATGACGCAGTATCTGTGCGAGGCTGCAAGACAGGTTATTGCAGTGGAAATTGACACAAACCTGATTCCGATTCTGCAGGACACCTTGTCTGAGTACGATAATGTAAAGGTTATCAACGAGGACATCCTAAAGGTGGACATAAATGCACTTGCAAATGAATATAATAATGGTAAGCCTATAAAGGTGGTGGCAAATCTGCCTTACTACATAACAACACCTATCATCATGGGCTTGTTTGAGAGCCATGTGCCAATCGACAGCATCACAATCATGGTTCAAAAAGAAGTGGCAGACAGGATGCAGGAGGGACCTGGAAGCAAGGAATATGGAGCCTTGTCGCTGGCTGTACAGTACTATTCCACACCGAAAATAGTGGTAAATGTACCGCCTAGCTGTTTTATGCCACAGCCAAAGGTTGGGAGCGCGGTTATAAAGCTTACCAGACACGAGAAGCCACCGGTTGATGTGGATGATGAAAAGCTTATGTTTAAGCTGATTAGGGCATCCTTTAACCAGAGACGAAAGACTCTGGCAAACGGGCTCAACAATTTTGGAGGATTTAATCTGTCAAAAGAAATGATACAGGAGAGTATCGAGGAGCTGGGTGTTCCTGTGAATGTCAGAGGAGAGGCGTTAAGCCTTGAGCAGTTTGCAAAATTAAGCAACATAATCGGTTCAAAAATGAATAAAAAATAGCGAATAAAAAAGCATATAGGGGAGACACTATTGTCAAAGAATATTTGATGATGGAGGTGTGCCCTATGAAGAAACAATATATAGCTGCACTTGCCTGTCTGGTAGCGGGAGCGATAGGACTTGCAGGTGCTTATTCGACAAACAGCTCGAAGGAGCAGGCAGAGGAGGAGCCGATTCTCGAGAGCAGCAGCATCCAGAAGTACCAGTCAGCGGATGAGATAAAGGAAAACGCAGTCAACAATGCGGATGTGGATGAGGCTGCCAGCATGGTGGGCAGGGAAGCTGATAATGCCATAAATCAGGCGGCGGACAGCACTAAAACAGCAGAGAATGTCCCAGACAAATCCGGGGACAGCCAGGACCATGAGCAGGATGATGGCAAGGCAGAAAAGGAGACGGCAGAGACCTCTGTGGAGCTTGAACCAGAGGCACAGATGGATGGGCTGTCCTTTAACGAGGCAAGCGTCATAAAATGGCCTGTGGAGGGAGAAGTGCTTCTGCCATTTTCCGCAGATAAGACAATCTATATGCCGACCCTGCAGCAGTACCAGTACAACTACGGACTTGCAATCAGTGCCAATGTCAATGACAAGGTCTACTGTGGCGCAAAGGGCTGTATCACTGATATTGTTACCAATGAGGAGACCGGCTGTACAGTGACAGTTGATATTGGAAACGGATATTCGGCTATATATGGACAGCTTAAGGAACTGAACTTTGACAAGGGAGATACAGTTGAGAGCGGACAGGTCATTGGCTATGTCAGCGAGCCTACCAAGTATTATGCAGTGGAGGGCAGCAACCTGTATTTTGCCATGACGAAGGACGGACAGTATATTGACCCTGCAGCTTATATGGCTGTAGAATAATAATGACATTAAAGGTGGCTCAATCGGGTCACCTTTAGGCAGATAAAGAATAGGGATTATAACAGGAGGTGAGCTCGTGGAGTTTACTGAATACAATGACATAGTAAAGGGCTGGGTGCAGGAGGTTCTGGATAACCACCAGAAGGACGCAGAGCTTACTTTAAAATACTGCAACGACATAATTGAATATGCAGGCAGGACAGATGATGCAAAGCTTCTGGGCTTTGGCTATTACTATATAGCAGAGGTTTATTACATATTAAACGATGGAGACTCGTTTTTTGCCACAGTCAGCAAGGCATTATCATATTTGGAAAAAGCGGGGGAGTGGGAGTTAATCGCCAGAAGCTACAATATCCTTGGGATCATAGCCATGAACAGGGGCAATCTTCCTATAGCCTACGATTACTATCTGAATGGTCTGGTTTATTGCAGAAAGCTGTCTGCACCGGAAGTTGAGATAATAATAAAAATAAACTGTGGTGCATTGAATATACAGGGCAGGCAGTATGGCGAAGCAGAGAAGTTTTTGTATGAGGCACTGGAGCTGGCTAAAAGTCTGCCTAAGGATAAAACCTATCACAGCTACATGGTTTGTATATACCAGAATATAGCCATCTGTCTTGTTTTGCAGGGCAAACTTGAAGGCGTAGATGGGATATTCAAAAAAGTGCATACAGACCACTGGCAGGAGGCAGACTATCTGGACAAGATAGGCGTGCTCTGCGCGGAGACGCTTTACTATCACAGAAGCGGCAGCTACGAGCTGAGGGATGAGTGCATAGCCCATATAGATGGTGATGTGGGCAACAACATAGCCTTCATGGATATATTTGATGACCTGTACACCTACTGTGAACTACTGCTGGAATGTGATAAGGACAAGGAATTCTGGAATATTATCGACACACTTGAGCCAATGATAAGGAACTTTAACATTACCAATATGCAGTTAAAGGAAATATCATTAAAGATAAAGTATTACAGAAAGCATAATCAGAATGCAGAATATCTGCAGGCTGCGGGGCTCTACTACGAGCTTTCAGAGCGGCGGGAAGTAGAGACCAGAGATATGATTAACAATGTCCTCTTCCTGAGAAAAAGTCTTGAAAACGCAAAGCAGGCAAAGCATGAAATCGAGATGCAGAATAAGATACTTGAGGAGCGGTCAGAGTCAGACCCACTCACAGGGCTGGCAAACAGATTCAAGCTTAATTCATACGCAGATAAGCTTTTCAGCAAGGCGCAAAAGGATGGCTCATCCTTTGCCATCGAGATTCTGGATATAGATTATTTCAAGGAATTTAACGACAATTACGGACACCAGCATGGGGACGAATGTCTCCTCATGCTTGCAGAATGCCTTAAAAAAGTAGTCACAAGACATAATGGCTTCTGCGCCAGATATGGAGGCGATGAGTTCGTAGTAATCTATGAAAATATCACACCAGACA